>JAFODQ010000006.1 GCA_017380615.1 Clostridia bacterium
CTGCTTTCAGGTCCTGCACTTATAATTGTGATTATTGCTCTTGCTATTCAGAATTCAAAGAGAAAGAAGATTATCAAGGAATATGAGAGCAGCTTCGGTCACATAAGTGCTGTAAGGAGTAATGTGAGACCACAGCCCGTAAGCTATAATAATATGTATAATCAGCAGGTGCCTTACACACAGCCATATCAGCCACAAGGCTTCGGTCAGCCATATCAGGTGCAGCAGCCTGAAACACCACAGACACAGTCCGTTTTAAACGGTCAGCCACAGAACAAAGACCAATAAGGAGGTTTTTAAATTGAAAAAGAAAATTTTATCCATTCTTTTAAGCACTTTACTTATTTTTTCACTTTTTGCAATAGGCGTTTGCGCAACGGGTGAAGAATTGTCAGATGTTGCAGATGAGCTTAACAGCGGCGACACAATCGGCATCATTGGTGGTGCAGACGGAGAAACAGATATTCTTCTCTCTGATGATATTTTTTATGATGACGAATTCTATGATGAATATGGTTCTGTTGACAGCAGCCTTTACCCTGCAGATTCTGAGGAATTGTTCTCTATGATGGAGCAGATCGGCGAGGAAAATATGGGCGTCATTATGGTTGCGGCAGTTATTCTTGTTATCTGCAGTCTTCTCTTCCTTCCGATGCTTGTTCTTCTTATTGTTTTTGCTGTGCTTAACAGCAAGCTCAAAAAGCAGATTGCAGAGCTTGAGAATAAAGAGAGAATGAGCTTCAATCCGAATCAGGGATTTAACCCAAATTATAATGTTAACCCGGTAACAAATTATGCACAGCCGGTAAATCCGGTTGAGCCACAGCAAGGAGGAGACGCACAATGAAAGCATTAAAGAAAATATCATTAGCACTTGCCTTTGCAATTATTATTTCCTCATTTATTTGTGTGAGCGCATTCGCCACAGAGGAAGATCCAGCCATAATTCAAAAAATCGAAGCACAAGAGCTTGTTACAGAAATTCCAATTTCCGAGGGCTATTCCTTTATGGCATTTACTCCGGAAGATGAGTATTATTCATTTATGAATGAAAATTACGATTCATATTATGTTGATTTGCAGGAAAACACCTCTGTTAAGGTGAATCTTTCAGAATTTCCTGAGGAAGACGCAAAAAAGCTTTTCCTTGTTGAATTCCTTCTTGACGGAATGAAGGAAGAGGCAGATAATTATGATGTTATTTATCAGACAGCAGAAATTGAAAAAATAAATGGTGTTAACATGTACCATTTCATTGGCAAGCACGCCTATAAGGAAGTGCTTGAGGATGAAGAGCCATACTATACCGAGTTTAATGCTTATATGGCGGCAACAAAGGAAACCCTTTATTTTATAGGCATTATATTCGATGAAGGCCAGGGCGATCCGAAGGTTGTTTCCGATGCTATAAGCAAAACTTATATTAACGGAACCTTCTTTGACGGTGACAAATCAACAGCAACAATTGATTTCTCCTCATTCCCTACATATAAAGAGGTCCTTAAGGCAGATTCAATAGCTTACCTTGAGGTTTACGGTGGCGATGAATTCTATTCAGAGGAGGATCTTGCAATTTATGAGGATGCTCTTGTTATAGGCAGCGTTGCTCTTATTGTTATCGGTCTTGTGCCCACACTTGCTGTAACAATCATTGCAATTGTTCTTATGTGCAAATATTCAAAGAGAAAGAAGCAGCTCAAGGCATTGCAGGAGAAAACAGCAACACCTTCATTCTCATATAATCCGGGCTTTAATCCTCAGCTACAGCAGGGATATCAGCCACAGGGCTTCGGGCAGCCATATCAGGCACAGCCACAGACTTATCAGCCTCAGGCACAGCCCTCTGCAGAGGAAAACAAGACAACACTTATAAACGGTGAAGAAAAACCCACCGAGGAATAAAGGAGAAAATTATGAAACAATTTCCAATCGGCGTAATCGTTGACAGCTTCAGAACAGATATCCCCACAGCAGTCAGGAAGGCTGCAGCATGTGGTGCTCAGGGTATTCAGGTTTATGCAACAAGAGGTGCAATGAGTCCTGACGAGCTTGTGGGGGCAAAGAGAAAGGAATTCCTTGATATTGTTAAATCAAACGGTCTTGTGATTTCTGCTCTTTGCGGAGACCTTGGTGGTGGCGGCTTCATCCACAAGGACCTTAACCGTGAAAGAGTTGATTATTCCAAGAGAATTCTTGATCTTGCAAAGGAGCTTGAAACAGATATTGTTACAACACACATAGGTGTTGTTCCAAACGACCCAAATCACGACAGATTCAAGATTATGCAGGAGGCTTGCAGAGAGCTTGCTGAATATGCAGACTCAATCAATGCTCATTTTGCAGTTGAAACAGGCCCTGAAACAAGTGCCGAGCTTAAGGTTTTCCTTGACAGCCTTGAATCCACAGGTGTTGGCGTAAACCTTGACCCGGCAAACCTTGTTATGGTAACAGGCGATGACCCTGTTAAGGCAGTGCACAATCTTAAAAAATACATTGTTCACACCCACGCAAAGGATGGCAAGCAGATCTTCTATCGTGACCCTGAAATTGTTTACGGAATCAAAAAGGATGTTATCGTAACAGATGATTCCTTTATTGAGGTTCCTCTTGGTGAGGGCAGCGTTGTATGGCCTGATTATCTCAAGGCTCTTGAGGATATCGGATATAATGGCTTCCTTACAATTGAAAGAGAAGTTGGCGATGACCCTGAAAGAGATATCAGAGCAGCAGTTGATTTCCTTAAAAACAACATGAAATAATTAACAAAAACAAAGGCGTTGTAACCGTAAGGATACAACGCCTGTTTTATTTTCAGAAGAAAGAAAAAAACGGAGAGGCAGATGCGTGGGTGTCCTGAGGACACTCACGCAGTTTTATTCGCCTTTCGGCGAGTGATATTGCTTCGCAGTTATATAATGCTACGCATTGTGATATTGTCCTTCGGACAGTTTTATGCGAATAAAATAACACTGAAATCGAA
>JAFODQ010000034.1 GCA_017380615.1 Clostridia bacterium
AAGAACGCTCACATCTGCAGCTACATCTGCCACTGCATTTTTTACAAGATATTTTGCATTCTCAATTCCGTGAGAATAATTCTCCATCATGTGAATAGGCCAATCATTGAATGAGCTCATTGGCCCCTTCTTTGGCTCTGTGAATCCAAGGAAGTCCTTTACTGTCTGAGCCACATTTGCAACTGTCTGCTTTAATGCTTCCCACTTGGCCATAATTCCATCAATAAAGTTTTGAATTAAGTGAGATCCCCATTCCTTTGCAGAATTTATTATGTCCATGAAGCCATCTTTAATTTTTGAGCCTAATTCCATAACGGATTTAACAATCTTCACAATGGCCTGTGCGATAATCATCTGAATATTTGCCCAGGCATTTGACCATATTTCACCGATTCGGCTCCAGTCACCTTCAGAGATGGCTTTGATTGTTTCGCCAAATGCTGTGAATACAGTTTGAATAATCGCAACAGCTGCTGTGATTACTGTTTTTATGATTTCGATTTTTGTTGCAATTAATTCACCGATAATTCCAAGATGCTCAGTAAAAAATGTCTGAATCTCAGCTGTTTTCTCACTTAAAAAAGCTGTTAAGGTTGCCCATTTCTCTGAAATCCAGTCTGTAATAGCTCCCCAGTTCTTCACAACAAGAATCACCGCTGCGATAGCAGCCGCAACAGCTGCGATTATAGGAAGCACTGGGATGATTGCAGTCACTGCTGCTCCGATTGCTGGAAGAATCGTTCCTGTGATAACAGCTCCAACGCCTGAGAGCGCCGCGCCAATTGTTGGGAGAAATCCCACAAAGCTTCCAATTGTCGATGAAATTGTTGAAATCGTTCCAATTACCCCACTAATCACTGAAAGCACTGGTCCAATCGCAGCCGCAACAAGAGCAAACTGAATCACTGCTTCTTTTTGGCCATCATTTAAGCTGTTCCACTTATCTGATACACCCTGGATTACTTCAGCCATCTTCTCCATCGCATCAGTAATAAGTGGAGCTGATGAATTGACGATATCTTCACCAACTAATTTCAATTTATTCATGTTAACAGTGAACTGATCCACTGGGTCCTGTGTGGCTTCAAAAGTCTTAGATACAGAATCACCATAATCAGTCACTGCATTTGAAGCTTCATCAAGTGAAAGCCTTCCTTCCTGGATTGCTTTCGCAAGTTGTGGGCCAGCTTTGTTTCCAAACAAATCAAGAGCTGCCTGGTAAGCTTGTGTATTTGAATCTGCAGACTGCATTGTGCTCTCAAGCTCAGCAAGAGCTTCTTCCATTGTCTTTCCATCTGCTGTTGCATTTGCAAATGCCTTCTTTAAGCCAGCCATTGCTGCGGAAGAATCAACTCCGTTTTTCTCAAGATTTGCGATGAGTCCAGCTGCAGATTCAAGGCTAAATCCCATTTCTGTGAGAGATGTGGCATTTGAAAGCAAGCTATTTGATAACGTGTCCATTGAGATTCCTGAATCTTGGCCAGCTTTGTTCAAAATATCAAGTACATCGCCAGCTTTTGAAGATTCAATGTTAAAGGCTGCCATTGCTGCCTGAATGGAATCAATCGAAGCTGATACATCGGTACCATTTAAATCTGCAAATTGAACAAACTTAGTTGATAGATTACTTAATTCATCGCCCATCAATCCGAATCTTGTGTTGACTTCGCCGACTGCTGCGCCAGCTGTTTCGAATGATGTAGGAATCGTGGTGGCCATATCACGCGCAATGTTTTGCATTTCTTCTAGCGCTTCGCCTGTGGCTCCTGTCTTCTTAACGATCGTGTCCATGCCTTCATCGACTTCAGTAAAAGCCTTCAATGAAGCTGCTCCCACTGCCACAATTGGAGCTGTCACTTTCTTTGTAAGTTCGGCTCCAACATTTCCAATCTTTTCGCTCACCGAATCAAGCTTTGAGCCGATTTCTTGAAATTCGGCGCCTACTGCTCCAGCGATTCCACCATTCTCTTCTAATGCCTGGCTAGTTTTTGAGATTTCAGTCTGAAGTTTTTCATATTGAGTCTTTAAGCGAATCACCTGTGTTGAATCTTCGCCATATTTCTCAGATGTTTTTGCAATCTGCTCTTCAAGGAGTTTCGCCTGGTTCTTCTGCGCATCAAGCTGTTGCTGCAAGGCCTTCGATTCCGTCAAAGACTTTCTGAAGGCTGAGGCTCCTGATTGCATCTCTTGCTCTAATCTTTTAAGCTGCGCTTGATAAAGCTTTGTTTGCGCAGTAAGATTTGACATATTCTCTTTGTACTGTGGAGCTCCTTCAAGCTCAATCTTTACGCCAATTGTAGCCATACTTTTCTCCTTACTTTAAAGCTAAAAAATCCCATATATCCATTGGACCTGATTTGAATACTTGCTTCGCAGATCCTGATTCGATAGCTCTGCAATTAATCAAATCTATAAATTCACCATAACGTGTGTTAAGTGTTTCTTCTCTTGTCATATTTAATTTATGGCCGAAGTAGATGAGCCAGCTGTCGTTGATTCTGATTCTATCTCCTCGACCTCTTCTTTTTTTGGCTCCGCATCAACTGTGATTTTGCCATCCTCTTGGTAAATTCCAAGAGCTGTTAAACAAGTGTCTGAAAGAGTTTGCTCATCAAGATTTAAAAGAAGCTCTCGACTTAGAAGCTTCTTTTCATGAGTTGAATCTAAGAAGCAAGCCTTCTTTTCGGCTGCTTCATTTAAAATCAAAGCAATATCAATCATTGAATTTAACTGCTTTGATGTATCTTCATCTTCAAGTATTTTTGTAAAATTTGAAATGTTACCACCTGGACACAGTTTTGCAAGCTGCATATTTGCCCAGACTGTTCGCTCGAAAGCGTAATCTGTAATTTTGAAATTTTCCATCTTTTTTTCCTCGCATGATTTAAATAAAAAAGGGAAGCCGCAAAGCTTCCCTTAAAAACAATTTTTAACTGAGTGCAGCAATAAGAGCTGCTTCTGCCTCAGCTTCAGATGCCATCTCTCCGCCCACTCTCTTCCAACAATGCTTTGCTGAATCGTCTTTGAATAAGGTGAATGGAATCTCCTGTGTCTGCCAGTCGATTGATTCGCCTTCTGTTTCAGCGTTTGTCTCAATCTGGCCAGCGATTACCTTTGTGAACACTACTGGTGTCCAGTAGCGAACTCCATCGCTCATTGTCTCGATGATGAATCCTGTTCCAAGGTATGGAGTAGCCTGATCATCATCGTAGTTCAGAAAGCCATCCGCATCCACTGCTGGCAATCCCTGGATGAGCTTTTCCGCATCCTGAAGAAGTCCATCTACAGTGTATGTGACTGTACCGCCTGTGAATGCTCCTGAGTCTGTCTCAGCAACAATGTTATCGGCATAGAAGTTGTTGTTATCAGAGCTCTCTGGTGAAGCTGCCACCGATACACCTCTTGCAAGCTTCTGGCAATCTGTGTAAGTGATTACACCTTGACTAACAGTGTATTTTGCTATATATGGCTTTGAAAAGCCAATTGTTACTTTTCCAACTGCTGCCATTTTTTCTCTCCTTTCATTTACTTAGTAAGCCTTTGAATTTCTTCATCCAGCTTTTTTTGCATCATTTCATTGCATTTCGCTTCAGCTGCCTTCTTCGTTTTATTGATAAAAGGCTGAGCAATCATGAAGCTAGTGCCTTTATTAATTGCATTTGCAATCATTTGATTGGCGTGGCCATTAGGATATTTCTTCGTTTTATCGTTGTTATATCCATCAAAA
>JAFODQ010000035.1 GCA_017380615.1 Clostridia bacterium
GAATTTTCTTCGAAAATTCGACTATAATCCTTTCAATGAGTGTAATGCAAAATTGTATTTATAAAAAACAATTTTGCTAAAAGCCGATAAAATCGGCTTTTGCGAAACGCGACTGCGTTTCGACAAATTACAATCATTATATCGAATACATCTTAAACATGGTCGAATAGAGACCACCTTGTTCAATGAGCTTTTCGTGATTGCCCATTTCAGCGATTCCGTCCTTTGTGAAAACCACGATTGTATCTGCGTTTTTGATTGTGGTGAGTCTGTGGGCAACAGTGATTGTTGTTCTGCCCTGCGAAAGCCTTTCCAGGGATTTCTGCACAAGGAATTCACTTTCGTTATCAAGAGCGCTTGTTGCCTCGTCAAGAATGAGAATTTTCGGGTTTTTCAGGAAAACCCTTGCAATACTTATTCTTTGCTTCTGCCCACCTGAAAGCTTAACGCCTCTTTCACCAACATAGGTATCAAAGCCCTCGGGGAGCTTTTCGATGAATTCGAGTGCACCTGCAAGAGCAGCTGCCTCCCGTATCTCTTCTTCGGTTGCACCGGGCTTTCCGTATTCAATGTTTTCTCTTACTGTGCCGGAGAAAAGGTAAACATCCTGTTGAACAATACCAATATTTTCACGCAGACTCTTGAGAGTTACATCACGGATATCGGTTCCGTCAATTTTTATTGAGCCACCTGTGAGCTCGTAGAATCGGGGGATAAGATTACAGATGGTTGTTTTTCCACCACCGGATGGACCAACAAGAGCAAATCTCTCACCACTTCCGATTTTGAGATTAACATTACTGAGAACACTGTCTGTATCCTCAGAATAGCTGAAGGAAACATCTGTAAAGTCGATTTTGCCCTCGGTGACAGTAAGCTCTGTTGCGTTATCCTTGTCAACAATTGAAGGCTCTGTGTCAAGAATTTCGCAGAAGCGTTCGATGCCTGTCATTCCTCTCTGGAACTGCTCTGCAAAATCAATAATTTTACGGATTGAGGTGAGAAGTGTGGTGATATAGAGAAGATATGCAATGTAATCAGCAGCCTCAATGGAGTCTTTAACAAGAGCAAAAGCACCAGCCACCACGATTATGATATACATAAGACCCTCGGAAACTCTGTTAATGGAGCTGTGAGAGCCCATGTATTTGTACACCTTTGATTTAATCTGCAGAAATTTCTCGTTGCCTTTTTTGAATTTCTTTTCCTCAATGCTTTCATTTGCAAAGGATTTAACAACCCTTACGCCGAGCAGAGAGTCTTCAATCTGGCTGTTGAGCTCACCCACAACAATTCTTGATTCCCTGAAGCCCTCCTTCATTCTCTTTTTGAAATAGTTAAGTGCAAGCATCATAACGGGAAGCACAGCAAAGAGGAGCAGTGTCAAGGGCACATTTACAGTGCAAAGAATGATGAAGGAAACAATAATTTTAATTCCGGCAATAAAGAATTCCTCGGGGCAGTGGTGAGCAAATTCCGTAACATCAAACAAATCACTTGTGATTCGTGACATTATTGTGCCAACCTTTGTGTTGTCGTAGTAGGAGTATGACAGCTTCTGCAGGTGAGAGAAAAGATCCTTTCTCATTGCTGTTTCCATTTTTGTGCCCATTATGTGTCCGATAGAAGCCATGTAGTAGTTTGCAACAGCATCAATAACGCGAAGAAGCACATATATGCCACCGATAGAGAGAATTGTTTTCGCTGTGAGAAGAGAAATATCCTCAATTGCAGCATTTGTGATGAACCTTACAAACAGTGGCAGCACAAGCTCACAAAGTGTGGTGAGTGCAGCACAGAAAAGGTCAAATGTAAGAGTTTTTCCGTGCTGTTTGTAGTAAGGCAAAAAGCGTTTCAGAAGCTTTAAGGTGCTTGTTTTTCGTTCGTTTTTGGGTGTGTTTGGTTTCATCAGATTATCACCCTCCTTAAACTTAAGTTAATCCATTATTTATATTAACACATATTTACAGAAAACAACAATATTTTTTGCAAAAAAGTATTGATACTTTTTTTGTTTTCTGCCATAATAAGATGATAAATTATAAACTATTATAATGGAGAAGTTTGATATGAACTACGATTGCGATAAATTAGCAGAATTGTTATTCCCACATATTAATACCACTGTGGCAGAGCTTGAGGAAAGATATCCTGAAAGAAGTCTTCCTGAGGGTGCAAGGGTTACCCGTTTTGCGCCATCACCAACAGGCTACCTTCATATCGGTGGTCTTTTCGGTGCGCTTGTGGATGTGCTCACAGCAAAGTCAACAAAGGGCGTTTCCTATCTTCGGATTGAGGACACTGACAAGAAGCGTGAAATTGATGATGGTGTTTCAGCGATTATCAATGGCTTCAATTCCTTCGGCATAGATTTTGATGAAGGTGTTACCGGCTTCGGTGAAGAGAAGGGTGCTTATGGACCATATACCCAGAGCCAGAGAGCAGAAATTTATCAGACGGTTGCAAAGGAGCTTGTTCAAAAAGGACTTGCTTACCCTTGCTTCTGCACAGCAGAGGAGCTTTCTGCAATCCGTGAGGAGCAGGAGAAGGGCGATGCTCTTATCTGGGGTTATTTTGGTAAATGGGCAAAATGCAGAGACCTTTCCTTTGAGGAGATTGAAGAAAGCATCAAGGCTGGCAAGCCCTATGTTCTCCGTTTTCGTTCAGAGGGCAGTGAGGATAAGAGAATCTTCTTTGATGACATCATCCGTGGCAAGATTGAGATGCCGGAAAATATTATTGATGAGGTTTTACTTAAATCGGACGGAATTCCCACCTATCACTTTGCACACGCCTGTGATGATCACTTTATGAGAACAACTCATGTAATCCGTGGTGAGGAGTGGATATCCTCTGTGCCAAAGCACATTGCGTTGTTCAAGGCTTGTGGCTTCCGTGTTCCTAAATATGCACACACACCTCAGGTTATGAAGATTGACGAGGAGGATGGAACAAAGCGAAAGCTTTCAAAGAGAAAGGACCCTGAAGCAGCAGTAAGCTATTTTGTTGAGCAGGGCTTCCCCAAGGAAAGTCTTATTGAGTACCTGCTCACGCTTCTTAACTCAAACTTTGAGGATTGGCGCAGAGCAAACCCCGGTGCAGATGCATTCAGCTTCCCCTTCAATCTCAAAAAAATGAGCCCGAGTGGCTGTCTCTTTGACCTTGTGAAGCTTAACGATGTGAGCAAGAATGTGATTTCTGTAATGAAGGCAAAGTCTGTGTATGACTATATAGCCTCCTGGGCAGAAAAATATGATGAAGAATTCTTCAGAGTTTTCACACAGAACGAAGAGTTTTCAACAGCACTTGTAAACATTGACCGTGAGAGTCCGAAGCCTCGTAAGGATATTGCAAAGTGGAGTGAGGTTAAGGAATATTTCTCATATATGTTTGATGAATATTACACACCTGATTTCCTTCTTCCCGAAAACATTTCAAAGGAAGATGCAAGGGCAATCCTTCAGAATTACCTTGCTGTTTATGACAGTGCAGATGATAAGGATGCCTGGTTTGCAAAAATCAAAGATTTGTGCGAGCCTCTCGGATTTACACCAAATGTTAAGGAATATAAGCAAAACCCAGATGCCTTCAAGGGTCATGTTGGTGATGTTTCCACAGTTATCCGTCTTGCAGTAACATCGAGAAGGAACACACCTGATCTTTGCTCACTTATGAGCCTTCTTGGTAAGGATAAGGTTAATGAAAGAATCAATGCAGTGATTGAATCACTTTAAGGAGATACATTATGGAAGAAATTTTTGAAACAGCGGGTAATTTTATCCACGATATTATTGATGAAGAATTGGCAACAGGCGTTAACACAAAGGTGCAGACCCGTTTTCCACCCGAGCCAAACGGATACCTTCATATCGGTCATGCAAAGGCTATCTGCATCGATTTTACAACAGCCATGAAATACGGCGGCGTCTGCAACCTCCGTCTTGACGATACAAACCCTGCAAAGGAAGACCTTGAATATGTTGAGTCAATCAAGGAGGATATTGAGTGGCTTGGCTTCAAGTGGGAAAAGTGTCTTTACGCATCAAGCTATTTTGATTTCCTTTATGAGTGTGCAATCAAGCTCATCAAGGATGGCAAGGCTTATGTTGATGACCTTACTGCAGAGCAGATGCGTGAATACAGAGGCACACTTACAGAGCCCGGTAAGAACAGCCCTTATCGTGACAGAAGTGTTGAGGAAAACCTTGATCTTTTCAAGAGAATGACAGATGGCGAGTTCCCTGACGGTGCAAAGGTGCTGCGTGCAAAAATTGATATGGCATCACCCAACATGAATATGCGTGACCCTGCAATTTACAGAATTATGCATGTTGACCATCATCAGACAGGTGACAAGTGGTGTGTTTATCCTATCTATGACTTTGCACATCCTCTTTCAGATGCCCGTGAAGGTGTAACATATTCTCTTTGCTCACTTGAGTTTGAAAATCACAGACCTCTTTATAACTGGTTCATTGAACAGATCGGCTTTGAAGAGCCACCAAGACAGATTGAGTTTGCAAGACTTAACCTTAACTATTGCATTACCTCAAAGAGAAGGAATATCCGTCTTGTAACAGATAACCTTGTTTCAGGCTGGGATGATCCTCGTATGGCAACAATCTGCGGCATGAGAAGAAGGGGATATCCTGCAAAGGCAATAAGAAACTTCATTGAGAAGGTTGGCGTTTCAAAGGCTTATAGCGTTGTTGATTATGGCCTTCTTGAGGCTTGCGTAAGAGATGAGCTTAACGCACAGGCACCAAGAGCAATGGCTGTGCTTGATCCGATTAAGGTTGTTATCGATAACTATCCCGAAGGTCAGACAGAGGAAATCACCGTTGAGGTGCATCCTGAAAAGCCTGAGCTCGGCACAAAAACAATCACCTTCGGCAGAGAGCTTTATGTTGAAAGAAATGACTTTATGGCAGAGCCTGTAAAGAAATATTTCCGTCTCTTCCCCGGCAACGAGGTTCGTCTTAAGGGAGCATATTTCATCACCTGCAATTCTTACGAAACAGATGAAGACGGCAATGTAACAGTTCTTCACTGCACCTATGACCCTGCAACAAAGGGTGGCAACGCTCCTGATGGCAGAAAGGTCAAGGGAACAATCCACTGGGCAGGACCAAAGGCATTCAAGGCAGAGGTTCGTCTTTATGACAGACTTTTCAATGTTGAGGATCCTGCAGGTGTTGCTGATGATGAATTTGTTGATGCAATCAACCCACAGTCTCTTGTGGTGCTTAAGGATTGCCTTATTGAAGAAGGTCTCAAGGATGCAAAGGTGCTTGATTCCTTCCAGTTTATGAGAAACGGTTATTTCTGTGTTGATAAGGATTCAACACCCGAAGCACCGATTTTCAACAGAACAGTTCAGCTTAACTCATCTTGGAAATGATTGAATTTTAATTGAAAGGATGTTCCTGATGAAATTAGTTTATAAATTCGGAGCAGCACTTCTTGCTGTTATAATTATTGCAGTTGTTATTTTTACACCACTTGTTTACGTCAGCATTGAATCTATTGCGGCACAGCTTCTTGTGGGGCTCGGTCAGGCAACAGGTAATGACTATGCAGATGCTCTTGTCGGCGAAAATGGTAAGCTTCCCGATCATGTAGGCATTCCCTTTTCGGTGTCAACTCTTTTTAGTGATGATGCTGAAATCACAAGTGAGCTTATAAAAGTATTCTCAGATGGCAGCACGAGTATTGAAAACATCAGGCCATTGATTGCTCCTGTTATCACATTTGCAGTTTCTCTTGCTGTGTTGGTGCTTTGTGCTCTTGTTATTATTGTGCTTGCCTTTGTTGTTAAGGACAACCGAAAGGTTATTTATGCAGCAATTGCAGGCTTAGGTCTTTCGCTTATAGTGCCGGAAAGCTTCGAGGCAGTGGCAGACCCATTCCTCAACGGAGCGGTGACCCTTGCAACACTTGCCGGCTCCTCATGGATTTCACTTCTTGGTGAATTTGATGATTTTGAGCTTCTTTCAAACTTCTGGTTTATACCTCTTCTTTTCGGTGTGGTGATTTTGTGGACAGTGCTTTATAACTACACTCTTCCTGAAGCAGATAAGAAGAAAAGGCGCGAAATGATAGAGGAGCTTGACAAATGATTTACGATAAGATTGAAAATTTAAGTGTGTATTTTGACAGCAACTCAAAATTCGCAAGGGTTGAGAGTGTGCTTAAGGATTTCCTTAAAAATCCCTTTGATAGCGGCAAAATTGAAATTGATGGAGACAACATGTGGTGTAATGTTGCAAAGTATGACATTGAAGACAACACCCCCATCAAATACGAAGCCCACAAGGAATATGCAGATGTGCAGATTATGGTGGATGGCGAGGAAAACATCGGCTGGGCAAGCTTCAATGAATGCAAGATAACAGAAGATTTTAAGGAAGGCTGTGACATTGCATTTATGGATGCACCAAACGGTCAGCTCTTTGCATTAAGAAAGGGCTATTTCATGGTGTTCTTCCCGGAGGACGCACATGCACCATGCAGAAAAAGTGAGAATGCTGATTTTGCACATAAATTAGTGTTTAAGGTAAAGCTTTAAAAACCAATAAATATCAAACCACCCGAAAAGAAATTTATTCCTTTTCGGGTGGTTCTTTTTTTATTATTTACAGTTGGGCAATAAGTGTGAATATTCCCTTTTCGTATTTAATAAGAATATCTCCGTTGTGTTTTTCAACAGTGCGTTTAATGCTTTTGAGACCAAGGCCGTGGTTTTCCTTGTCATTCTTGCTGCTGATAATGACGCCTGCGCGCTTCTTGGGTGGATGCGCCGTGGGGTTTGCCACAGAGATGAAGATACCATTATCGGCTGTTATTCTAACATTTATATATCTTTCTGTGGGGTTATCGATTTTAAGACAGGCTTCAATTGCGTTGTCGAGAGCATTGCTGAGAATTGTGCAGATGTCCATGCTCGGCACATTTTCGCTATTTAACGGAAGAATGTCAAAGTGTGTTGAAATATTGTTTCTTTGTGCTATAAGCAATTTTTCGTTTATTATGGCATCCACAGCAGAATTTTTGCTGAATGATATGTATGTGGCTTCCTCAAGTGCATCTGTCATTTTCTCAAGATAATTGAGAAGCTGCTCTCTGTTTCCGTTTTCAGCAATACCCTTCAATGAGATAATGTGGTTTTTCATATCGTGGCGTATTTCTCTTGTTCTGTTGTAGCTTTCCTCCATTTTTTGGAACGATTGCTTTTCAAGACGCATCTGGGTGCTGATAAGAAGCTGATTCTTCTGCAGCTCCAATTGACTCTGCAGCCTGGAAAAGAGAAAGAAAATGAGAATGTTTATAACCACAAGACCTATTGTTGAAATGATTATGTAAGCATTAATTTCATCACCGGGTGCGAGACGGTCTGCATAATATTGATAAACCGTGAGTGTTCCGAGGGTTGTCAGGGGAACAATAAATAAGAGCAGCCAATATCGGAGAGGAACACTTTTATTTTTTGATTTTGTGAATAATCCCATAAGAATGATTATCACGAGCATAAAAATATTGGGAAGCTCAATGGATAGGATTCTGTAAAAAAAGCTTTCCTTAGTCAGGTACGGAATAGTACCGATTGCCTTGTCGATAACAAATGAAAAGGCAAAAAATGACAGCAGCTTTGAAAGTGCAACAAACAAAGAATACGCAACAAAGAAAAATGCCTTGAGACGCTTTTTGCCATCATACAAAATGAACACGACGAAGAGAATCAGCAGAGTTTGCACAAGAGCCTTCAGTGTGCCGCTTTGTCCTGTTTCCTGCAATGCAAGAAGTATGCCTGAGCTTAAAATGAAGGCAATGGTAGTGGGGATACGGGATATGTATTTCCTTTCAAAAAACACATTCATCATAAGAAATGCAAAAAGCATTTCAATGGTGGATGAAAAGAATCTTATAAGATAAAAGAGAGTTGTTTCAATAAGCTCTATCATAGTGTCACCTCTTGGACCACAGGTATGCCTGCTTTACGGTGGTGGTCTTGCTTTTGCTTATGGGCAAAATTGTTCCACAGGAAAGCTCTGCTGTTTCTTTGTTAAGTGCTTTGATTTTCAGGGCGTTTACAAAAAAACTCTGGTGAATTCTGATGAAATCCTTTTCTGCAAGCTCCTTCTCAATATTGTCAAGCTTTCCGTAAAAAGAGATTTCCTCGTTTTTTGTGTGAAGGGTTATCACACGGAGCTTACTTTCAAAATAAAAGATGTCATTAAGAGGAATGTTTTTGACAACAGAGCCTGTTTTGAGTGTGAAAAAATCCGTTTCCTGCTTTTTCAGCTCTGCAAAGCATTCTGTGAAAATTCGGTCAAATGCATTTTCAAGGTCTGTTTTGAGGATATATCTGAATGCCTTTGCCTCATAGCCCGAGAAAACATATTCGGCAGAGGAGGTAACAAAAACAATCAGTGAATTCACGCCATCGTTGCGAAGTGTTTTTGCACATTCAACGCCGTTTGCTTTCTTCATTTTTATGTCAAGAAAAATAATATCAAATGATGACGGATTTTCTTTGCAGGCACAAACCAGCTCCTCGCCGTCAGAAAAGGTTGAGATGGTTGCTTCAATATCGTTTAAGGCAAGGAGCCTGCGTGTACGGCTTTCAATATAATCACAGATGTGCTTTTCATCGTCGCAAATTGCAATGCTGAGCATTCCCTGACCTCCTCGCCTTGATTTAATGTATCGTTAGTTTCATATTACTACATATTATTTATTTTTTCAACTTAAAAACATTGCATTGTTGTGGTGTAAATTGCCCAGGTGCCTACTATGGTAAGAAATATTGCCAGAAAAACAAGGGGATTGAAAACCTGACGGGGGTTCCTTGTGCTGATTGCCTGCTTGGCGGAGAGAATAATCAGATAAGGAATAAGCACCACAGGGAGAATAAAGGTTAAAAATGATATGGTAAGCATCACGACTATATGTGCCAGGATCGCATAAACCACGTCTGCAACAATAACAAGAGCAGAAGGAAGTAAATCATAGGAAAAATTAAGGAAGAATATAAAAAGAGTAAACATTCCGTATGAGAAGATCATTGCAAGAGCAGTTGTACGAGCAGAGCCCTGAAGACACCAACGAGATTTTTTCACAGCCTGTTCCTCGGTTTCTGTGTAAATCTGATATACAACTAAGGAAATAAGTGTCATTACAAGAAGAATGCCTAAGGTATCATATTGCCAGAAGACAGTTTCATCATATCCATAATGGGTGTTATAAGTGGTTGCTTTGTCCAGTGCCTTTGCGAAGGATAACAGTGGCATACCGAAATACTTTGGAAGAGGAATAAGAACAATCCAGATTCTCGACTCAAAATTATAGTGGAATATTGCGGAAGCCACGCAGTTGAGACAGATTGCAAAGGTGGGGTAATATAAGAATTTTAAGTCTTGTGACTTTGAGAAAAGAGCAAGCAGAGATAATGCTCCCATATACATCAGTAAATATCCTATGAGAAGAACAATTTCTGCAATTCTCCAGAAAGGTGTTTCGGGAAAATCTATTTTTTCACTTAATAGATAACCCACAAAAAGAAGTGCAATTGCAAATGCTGTACCCATAAAAAGCTGCAGTGCTTTATTTTTTTTCAGTGTTGTCATAAAATCATCTCCTTTTCTGATTTCAGCATAGCAAAACATACTGAAAAAATGATTGAAATGTAATTTTTGTACCAGAATTTGTAATTTTTGTGCCGGAAAAGTAAAAATGTTTTCACGTTGTTAATTGAAATGTGTTTTTTTGTGTGATAATATATTTACAATATGTTTTAAAAAATTCATCCGGAGGGTTTACTATGAAAAAATTTATGGATAAGGATTTTTTACTGAAAACCGAAACTGCAAAAAAGCTCTATTCTGCTTGTGAGAACACACCCATCTTTGACTGGCATTGCCATCTTCAGCCAAAGGAGATTTATGAGAACAAGGAGCCTGCAGATATTGCAGAGCTGTGGCTCGGTGGAGACCATTATAAGTGGAGGGGTATGCGCTCCTGCGGTATAAGTGAAGAGTATATCACAGGTGACAAATCTCACTATGAAAAATTCAAGGCGTGGGCAAGTGCGATGCCTAACCTTATAGGTAATCCTCTTTATCATTGGACACATCTTGAACTGCAGAGATATTTTGATATCTATGAACCTCTTTCTCCTGCTACCTGTGATGATATCTGGGAGAGAGCCAATGCAAAAATCAAGGCTGGAGGCTTCACGCCCCGTCAGCTTATTGAAAAGAGCAATGTCGCATTCGTCTGCACCACTGACGACGCAGCAGATACGCTGGAATATCATAAGCTTCTCGCAGAGGATAAATCCTTCAAATGCAAGGTGCTCCCTGCATTCCGTCCTGATAAGGCTCTTGGTATTGAGCTTCCGGGCTACAATGATTGGGTTAAGGCTCTCGAGGCAGTAATCGGCAGAGGTGTGTCCTCATTCACAGAGCTCAAGGCAGCTCTTCTTGAAAGGATTGAATTCTTTGCAGAAATGGGCTGTCGTGCATCAGACCATGCCTTCACATATGTTCCTTATAACAGAGCAGGGGAAGAGGAGCTTAACGCTATCTTTGCCCGTCAGCTTAATGGTGAGGCTCTTTCAAAGGACGAAATTGATAAATATAAAACCGAGCTTATGCTCTTCCTCGCAGGGGAATATAATCGTCTCGGATGGGGAATGGAAATCCACATCGGTGCAATGAGAAACAACAATGGCATCATGTTCAAAAAGCTCGGTCCTGATACAGGCTATGATTCTGTTGCAGACTACGAAATTGCAGTAAGTCTTTCAAGGCTTCTTGATGCAATGCTTTGCGGAGCAGGTCTTCCCAGAACAGTTCTTTTCACACTCAACCCCAAGGATAACTATGTTCTCGGCACAATGCTCGGAAACTTCCAGTCCGATGAAGCTGAATCAAAAATTCAGTTCGGTTCAGCCTGGTGGTTCAATGATAACTATGACGGAATGCGCACACAGATACAGACTCTTATGAATCTTGGCGTTATTTCAAAGTTCGTGGGAATGATAACGGACTCTCGCAGCTTCCTTTCATATCCTCGCCACGAGTATTTCCGCAGAATTCTCTGCGAGCTTCTCGGGGACCTTGTGGAAGAAGGTAAGTATCCCGATGATATTGAATTTCTTTCAAGGGTTGTGCAGGATATCTCATATAACAATGCTGTTAAATATTTCGGTGTATAAAATAAAGCTGTCTTGAGTGAAAACTCAAGACAGCTCTTTTCAAATTAAAAGTGATTTTATTTCCAACAATCTACATCATGGGGAAGGTCAATGAAAACCGAGAGAAGCCGAACAAGACCCTGCTTCACAGGATGCTGAACATCTGCAGATGCATTTGGTGCAGAGCCAACACCTGCCTCGTTACTGAACAAGCCTCTTTTAATACCATACATAACACAGGTGCCTGAAATCCACCGAATAATGCCTGAGGCTCAAAGGCTTCTGTGAAAATTGTTCTGAAAACATCGGGAAGAGCTTTTAGGTTTAACACAACTATAAGCACTGCAACGAGAATATACGCAATACCCATGAAGGGGACAAGAAACAACAAGTGTTGTCAATTTGCAAAAAAATAAAGGAGGAGAGCTTGCTCTCCTCCTTCAGGTAAAAATGTAAGCCGGGTTCTGTCGTTTAAGGCAATCATCTATCTACGCCGTGTGTTGCCACAAGGCTTTAGCCACCCTTTGGGGATGCGAAAATTCGCTGTCCGGCAAACTCCCCGGTCGGTGTTGCATCGGGTAGGGTTTACATGGCCGTGATGTCTCCACCACGCCGGTGAGCTCTTACCTCGCCTTTCCACCCTTACCGGATAAATCCGGCGGTATATCTCTGTTGCACTTTCCCTAAGGTTACCCTCGGCTGCCGTTAGCAGTTACCCTGCCGTGTGATGCCCGGACTTTCCTCGTCTGCACCGAAGTGCCTCCGCGACTGCCCTTTTTACCAAGGGGTATTTTACATTATAAATCAAAAATAGTCAAGATGAAAAAAATCACACTAAATGGCTTGTATCATTAAGATATTTCAGCTTCATTTTTGTAACGCCATCCTCTTCAAGATACTGTACAAGAGTAACACCTGTGTTAAGGTGAGAAAAATTGAAGTTTTCCTTGAAGGGGAAGTCTAAGGCAGCCAACACCAGATATGAATTAAATGTTCCGTGTGCCACCACCAAAATTGTGTCGTCAAATGAGTTTTCTGCTTTGATTTTTTCAATAAATGCTTTTGCTCTGTTGAGTGCGATTGTGTCATCCTCCACACCCAGTGGCTTTCGGGGAGGGAGTGTTGCGAAAGGGCAAAGAGCAAGAATTTCCTCATCACTTAACCCACAGTAATCAGGTGCTGTTCCCTTTTCAAGAAGAGCAGAATCAATTTCCATGGGTGTGCCCGGATGAAAGCTTCTTATAGCATTTGCAGTCTTAAGTGCACGTATAAGAGGACTGACATATATTTTATCTATGGGTGTGTTAAGAAATCTTTTTCCAAGAAATGCAATCTGCTGTCTGCCTCTTGGAGTAAGGTCGGTTTCTGCAAAACCGTCTCCGTTTAGGTTTCCGTAGGTTTCACCGTGACGGATAATGTAAATAAACAAAGCAATCACCTCATACAATTAATATAACTTAAATTAAATAAACTTTCAATTGCTGTTGTATAAATTCTTCTTTTGATGTAAAATAAATTTAATAAAACTTTTGAGGAGTAAAGGTATGAAGCTTGAAGAAAAGAAATTATCATCACAGGAAATATTTGATGGTGTTGCAATTCACCTTTTTAAAGATGAAATTCTCCTGCCAAACGGAAATAAGGGCGTTCGTGAGGTGATTCGTCACCCGGGAGCTGTTTGTGTTCTTCCTCTGACAGAGGATGGAGAGGTGATTTTTGTCAATCAATTCCGTTATGCTCTTGATAAGGTGACTCTTGAGGTGCCGGCAGGCAAATTGGAAAAGGGTGAAGACCACACAGAGGCTGCACTGAGAGAGCTTTCTGAGGAAACAGGCCTTTCTGCAGGAAAGATTGTGCCTATGGGTGAGCTTTATACAACGCCTGCACTCATAGATGAAGTTATTTATATGTATATTGCCACGGACCTTACCGAAGGTGAACAGCACCTTGATGAGGATGAATTTGTGAACACAATTAGGATCCCGCTTTGCAAAGCTGTGGAAATGGTAATGACCGGTGAAATCAGAGACTCCAAAACTCAGGTAATGATTTTAAAGGCAGATAAGTATTTCAACAAATGATTTTAAAATAAAAGAAGACCTGTTGCAGTAAATGAACTGCCCCAAATTGTACGGACAGCACAAAAAAGGACCATAATGGTAGATAAAATTAAATTTTAAGCAACAAACTGATTTCGTTTTTCAAGCGGAGTCAGTTTTGTTTTTAGTTGAATTCTTTCGTTGTTGTAGAA
>JAFODQ010000007.1 GCA_017380615.1 Clostridia bacterium
CCTAATTCTAATATTTCTTTTTCATACTGTTTGATATGTCTGTATTCTCTGGGCATAACAAAACCTCCTATAGTAGTTTCTTAATTCTACCATAGGAGGTCTCTTTTTTCTATTGTCCGTTTTTACTGGACTTGTTCAAAAGATGAGTCTCTTTACATTTTTATGGTTGGAATTACTGAATGTCGTAAACCTTGACAGCTTCTTTGAAATCGTCTGTTGTGAGGAATCTGCCCTCTGCGAAATCTCTTGCGTAGCAAATAACCTGGTCATCTGTTACTTCAATGTAAAGACCTGTACCCGGATTATTGTACTGACCGTCTTTGTTGTCAATGCTTACTGAAGGAACATTGATACTCTGAACATTGTTTTCTGCATCAATTGTCTGATATGTGTAATAACCGAAGCCTGTGTGGAGGTGGCCAGAAATGAAGAATACGTTTTCGTACTGAGAAATTATATCGTAAACTTCGTTGTTCTGTTCACCGATTGAGCCTGTGAAATCATAGCTGTCTCTGCGAACATATTCCTGAAGAGGCTCTGTTGGTGTGCTGTTTGCTGAGCCCCATGTGTTAGGAAGACCATGGCTCTCTGCAAGAGGATAGTGAGTAACAACGAAAACGGGGTCACCATTCTTTGTGTATTCCTTAAGTGAAAGATTGAGCCACTGGAGCTGCTCGCTACTGATAAAGGGTTCTTCAAATGTTGCTTCGTCGGAAGCGATAACAAGGAATTTGTAGCCCTTTACATCATATTCATAATAAAGCTGTGTCTTGTGGTTTTCCTCATCGTTGAAGGCATTCATGAATGTGAGCACATTTTCTTTTGCTTCTTCAAAATCACGAAGACGGATATCGTGGTTACCTGCAGCTACAATGAAGTTGTTTGCAGGAACATCCTTAAGATCCTCGTAAACTCTGTTGAACTCAGCTTCAAAACCGTTTTCAGCGATGTCACCAGCCATAATGAACGCATCAAGAACATCCTGAGAATTCATAAGGTCCTGAGCAGATGCAACAAGGTTTGCCTCTCTTGAAGGATTGTAGTTACAAACCTGAGGGTCACCTGTAACAACAAATTTGATGTTTGCATCATCATTTAACTGTCTGATAACATCAGCTGTTCCCGGAGTGGTGATTGCACCGATTGAGAATAAAAATGACATTATAAGACTCATGAGTTCAAAGAAGAATCTTTCTAAGCCTACCATTGTTTCACAACCTTTTAAACATAATTTTTTACAATTATACCACTGATGGCAAAAATAGTCAACAAAAAAATAAGCAAATATAATAATGTAATAAATATTGAAAAAAATCATACTATATGATATTATTTTCGTGTATAAAATTATTTTGCTATAAAGCGAAAAGGGAGTAGTTATATGGAAAGACTTTACACAAGATGGGGCAGGGAGCTTAACAAAGACCTTCCCTTGAATGATTATCCCAGACCTCAGCTTAAAAGAAACAGCTTCATTAACCTTAATGGTGAGTGGAACTATGCAATTTACGATGAATATAAGAAGTTCAGCGGCTATCAGGGCAAAATTATTGTGCCCTTCAGCCCCGAGTGTATATTAAGTGGCGTTGAAAAGATTGTTGAGCCCTCAGATGTTCTCTATTATCAGAGATTTTTTGAGTTTCATCGCACAAATCACCGTGTGCTTCTTCACTTTGGTGCTGTTGACTATGAATGCACAGTAACACTTAACAACACATTTGTTGGTAAGCACAAGGGTGGTTACCTTCCATTCACAATTGACATCACATCGTTTGTGCTTGAGGGTGAAAATGATCTCAGGGTTACTGTTAAAGACCCCACCGATACAGGAACTCAGGCAAGAGGTAAGCAGACCTTCAAAAGAGGTGGCATCTGGTACACACCACAGTCAGGCATCTGGCAGACAGTGTGGATCGAGGAAGTGCCACAGGATTATATCAGATCAGTTAAGCTCACTCCGGATATTGATAACGATGAGTTACGAGTTGAGGTTGATTACACAGGCTCACTCAGCGATGATATGGCTGTTATCGCAATAAATGACGGCAGCGTTATGACAGGCATCAAGCTTGAAAATGGTAAGGGTACGCTCAAGCTCACGGAATATGAATGCTGGAGCCCTGAAAATCCCAAGCTTTATGATTTGAAGATTGTTGCAGGTGCAGACCAGGTTGAGAGCTATTTCGGTATGCGTAAATTCAGCGTTGGTAAGGATGAAAACGGAGTTTCCCGTTATTTCCTCAACAACAAGCCTTATTTCTTCAATGGTCTTCTTGATCAGGGCTATTGGAGCGATGGTATGTACACAGCCCCAAGCGATGAAGCACTTATATATGATATTCAGACAATGAAGGATTTAGGCTTCAACACCCTGAGAAAGCACATCAAGATTGAGCCTCTTCGTTGGTATTATCACTGCGACAGACTTGGCATGATTGTCTGGCAGGATATGATTAACGGTGGTGGAAAGTATAATTTCCTTGCTATCGGCACAATGCCTGCTCTTGCCATGGTTTTCAATAACAAGCACATTGGTAAGATTTCAGACGGAAAGAAGAATTATGGTTACTTTGCCCGTAAAGACCCATCGGGAAGAGAAAAGTATTTCAAGGATTCTGAAGAAATGATTGATTTGCTTTACAATGTAACCTCTCTTGCCTTGTGGACACCATTCAACGAAGCCTGGGGTCAGTTCGATAGTGTTGAGGCTTGCAAATATTATCGTGAGAAGGATCCTACAAGACTTATTGACCACGCAAGTGGCTGGGTTGACCACGGAGCAGGTGACGCAAACAGCTTCCACATTTATTTCACACCATTCCTCTTCCCCAAGTATAATAAGGAAGATGAAAGACCAATTGCCCTCACAGAGTTTGGTGGCTATTCCTTCAAGATTGACGGACACTCCTTCAATAAGGATAAATTCTTCGGCTATCGTAAATATTATTCACAGGAAAAGTATGATGAGGCTGTAAGACATCTTTATGAGGATCGCCTTCTCAAGTGCGTTAACAAGGGTCTTTCGGCATTGATTTATACCGAGGTTTCCGATGTTGAGGATGAATGCAACGGTCTTCTTACCTATGACCGTGAGATTGTCAAAATCACACCAGAGGTAATGAAGAAAATTAACGAAAAATTCAAATATTAAGTTTTAAACAAATAGAGCCGAATCCACTTCGGCTCTATTGTTGAAAAGAGGTACATATTATGGATGTTTTTAAGGTTGGACCATATAAACAGAGGATGATTGAGAATTTTCCTCTTGATTGCGAAATCAAAGCTCTCTCTGTGAAAACCGAAAATGAAATTTATGCCTGTACAGCTGATGGTCTGAAAAGACTTAAGGATGGTGTATGGCAGAATTATTGTGATGAAAGAATTTTCACCACGGTTTTTTGTGCCCCTGATGGAAGAGTTCTCGCCTCGTGTGAAAAAGGTCTTTATGAGATAAAGGATAAGGGTGCTGAACATATCTTTGACTTTTTCAGCAATGTAACTGATTTGCAGTTCGATGAAAAGCTTTATGTTTTAACAGAAACACATCTTTTCTGTGAAGTGGAGGGTGAAGAGAAATTCTTCAATTTAGGTGGATTGGAGCAGGAAGGAAGGTTCCTTGCAGTGGGTAGTGGCAGAGTCTGTGTTGCAGACAATCGTTGCCTTCAGCGCATGGAGGGTAAACGCAGAACATGGCGTTGTATTTTTCCTGACCACAGCCCAATGCCCAGAATCACAATTCAGTGTGTTGCTTTTGATAAAAATGGTTATCTGTTAGTCGGCGCCAAGGAAGGCTTGTTTATTTATGATTATAAGAGTGGCTGGTATTCAAATGAGCTTATCAGTGCTCTTCCTGAAGAGAGTGTTCTTTCAATCTGTGTTTGTGATGACGGAAGCTTCCTTCTGGGCACACAGGCAGGTGCAATTCTTATCAGAAACGGAATGAAGAAATATCTTCCTGCCACAAGATATGCCTTTGACACTGATGTTACGGGTGTGGCTTTCTATGGAGATAAGCTTTACACAGTCTCAAAGGGTGGCGTGAAGAAAATCTATGAACAGGAAATGACACTTGAGGAGAAGGCGAAGCACTTCTTTGAGGTGACGGAAAAATATTTCCCCCGTAAGCAGGGCTATATTACATGGATAAGCAAATTTGACGGCACAGATTGCTCACACATCACAGATAACGACGGCTTGTGGACACAGTGCTATGTGGCTGCTCTTGCAATGTGCTATTCAATCACAAAGGATGAAGAGATTCTCAAGGCGGCAAGGCGCTCTATGAACGCAATGCTTTTCCTTACAAGAGCTCCCGAAATAAAGGGCTTTACTGCACGTGCAGTGCGTTTCCCTGATGAAGCAAATTGGGGAAAGGGCATTAATAAGCAGGGCATTATTGGTCAGGAGTGGCATCGCTCATCCGACGGCACCTATGAGTGGCTCGGTGAAACCTCCAGCGACGAAATGACAGGTCACTATTTCGGATTCTGCCTGTATTATGACCTTTGTGCAACCGAAGAGGAGAAGGCAGAAATCCGAGAGGCTGTTTGTGCAATAACTGACCATATTCTTGAAAATAATGGTTATCTTATTGATTGTGACGGAAAGCCAACCTCATGGGCATGCTGGAATGAAACAGCCCTTAATACTGACAGCATGTGGACCTGGGAGAAGGGTGTGAATTCTCTTGAAATGCTCAATTTCCTTAAGGTTTCCTACCATATGTCAGGCGATGAAAAGTATCTTAAAAAATACAATGAGCTTATAAGTGAGCACCATTTCCTCGTGAATGCTGCATTCCACAAGCGAGCAGATGGTCACACCTGCCACATTGATGATAACCTTGCAATGCTCAATGCAATGAGCATCTTAAGGCTTGAGGAGGACCCTGCCATAAGACAGTATCTTCTTATGGGTCTTGCTTCTCACTTTGATTATGAAAAAATTGAGGATAACACATATTATGCCTTCATTTACAAGGCATTTACAGAAGCTCCCTGCGATATTGATAGCTGTGTGAAGCACCTTAAGGATTATCCTTATGATGTTCAGAATTGCAAAATGATTAACAGTAAGCGTAAGGATTACGAAATGACAGACGAATCTGTTTATTGGATTGGAGAGCCACAGCTCAAAAAGCCCTTTGGCTGGGATGAAAGACCATACACAAAGCTTGGTATCAACCCATTCGGCATAGATGGCGGCAGCTCCGACAGAAGCGATAGTGGATTGTCATACATCTTCATTTATTGGCTTGGAAGATTTTTGGGACTTATTGAATGATGAAAAAGAGGAATGAGAAAAACTCATTCCTCTTTTTAAAATATACTAAAAAATATTCTGGTCATAATATAGCCCAAAGCTCCACATCCGGGGAATGTGAGAAGCCAGGCGAGTGCAATATCCTTGATTATATCAGTGTTAAGGTTTTTTTTGTTTTTTGCAAGGCCTGTGCCCATTATTGCGGTTGTTTTTGCATGGGTTGTGGAAACGGGCAGACCGAAGGCTGTGCTTACTGCTAAAGATATTGCGCCCGAAAGGTCTGCTGCAAAGCCCTGATATCTTTGAGTCTTCACCATATCCATCCCCACGCTTTTGATTATTTTCTTTCCACCCGTTGCTGTGCCTGCTGCCATGATTAAAGAGCACAGAACTACAGCAAAAACGGGGGATAAGCCTTTGCCTTTTGTGCAAAGCAGGAGCACACCGATAAACTTCTGCCCATCCTGTGCACCATGCATAAAGCTCATTAAAAGGCAGGAAAATATCTGCGCATTCCTAAAGAAGCCTTCGGCTTTTTGCCTTTGCATATTTCTGAAAACAGCCATTACAATTCTGCAGATGATAAAGCCACCCACAAAGCCCATTCCACATGAAATAACCAAACCGTAAATTGCCTTTATCCATTCAGTGGGGTTGATTCCTTGAAAGCCACCGTTAAGGGCGAGTGCGCTTCCGGTAAATCCTGCTATGAGGGCGTGGCTTTCGCTTGTGGGAATACCGAAATACCAAGAGATAACAGCCCACAGAACAATCGAAAACAGGGCAGCGGCAAGACCGATTTCACTTTTTTGAGAGTCGTTTCCGAAATTTACCATATTAACAATCGTTTCGGTTACAGCAGGACTTATTTTGCTTGCAACACACACGCCCAGAAAATTCATTATAGCAGAAAGAAAAATTGCCAATCTCAGGGGAAGACACCTGGTTACAATGCAGGTTGCAACAGAATTGGGTGCATCCGTGAGACCGTTTACATAAATCACACAGAAGGTCAGAATAAGGGTGGTAATACTCAAGGGAGTGAGTGAATATATTAGATTAAAAATAAAACCACCTCGCAGAATATATTCAAAAAAATATATTCACCCAAGGTGGTCTTTATAACTCTTATTTATTCTTTTCAAGAAAGACCTTCATTGCCTCGAAGGATTCGGGGCTGATAACGTGCTCTATTCTGCAGGCATCGTCTGCTGCAATGGTTTCCTCAACGCCCATTGCTGTGAGCACCTTTGTTATTATGGTGTGTCTTTCAAAAATGTTTTTTGCAAGGGTGCTGCCTTCAGCAGTAAGTGAAATTGTACCGTCCTTATCAACGGTAATGTAGCCCTTTTCTTTTAAAAGACCAACAGCCCTGCTGACACTTGGCTTTGAGAAATTCATGAATTCTGCCACATCTATTGATCGGACAGCTCCACTCTTCTGACACAGCACATATATTGATTCGAGATACATCTCGCCCGATTCGTTTAAAGGCATATCAATACTCCTTGTATTGTGATTTTAAATAAATTAATGCTTAAATATAATATCACAGATTGTGTAAAAAATCAATCTTTTCAAAATATAGAAAAAAGTATAAATAAAATCATTGACAAATATAACCAATAATAATATAATGCTGGTAGTTAGCAGTGGCTAACTGTTTATTTATGATTTGGAGTTAGCCATTGCTAACTGATAGAGAAGAGGTGGATGCAGTGAGCTTGTGGAAGGCAGAAGAGGGCAGAGAATATATTATTCAGGATATTTCAGCAGATGATCAAGAGGTTGAGGCATTTTTGTTCACTCTTGGTTGCTATGCAGGTGAGCCCATAACAGTTGTTTTTCGCATCAGCGGAGGGTGTGTTGTGTCCATTAAAGACGGCAGATACAGCATAGATAAAAATCTTGCTAAAGCTATTATCGTCTGATTATTTATTGTCAGTAAAGAAAAGAGAGGTAATGGAAGTGATAAGAATAGCTCTTGCCGGTAACCCGAATTCCGGAAAAACCACAATGTTCAATGCTCTTACCGGAAGAAACGAAAAGGTAGGAAACTGGGCGGGCGTTACCGTTGATAAAAAAGAACATCATATTAAGAAGCACTTCTATTCAGGTGAAGAGCAGCTTATTGCAATTGACCTTCCCGGAGCCTACTCCATGTCTCCCTTCACAAGTGAAGAAAGTGTTACAAGCTCCTACATAAAAGATGAAAAACCAGATGTAATTATAAATATTGTTGACTCAATGAATTTATCGAGGAGTCTGTTTTTTACCACACAGCTTCTTGAGCTTGGTATCCCTGTTGTGGTTGCGCTTAACAAAAATGATCTCAGTGAAAAAAAGGAAACAATAATTGATGCCAAGGTTTTATCAAAAATGCTTGGTTGTCCCGTTTTGAAAACATCCTCTGTTTCTCATGATGGATTGCATGAAATTGTTGATCGTGCTGTTGAAATAATAGGAAGTAATCCAAGTGCACCATATAATCAGGGAGATGTTGATTTTACAGATAAGGAAGCTGTTAAGCACGCTGATTATAAAAGATTTGCTTTTGTTAAGGGCATTGTTGAAGCTGTTGAAACAAGAAAGGTTTTCACAAAGGATATGACCTTCAGCGATAAGGTGGATAAGCTTCTCACAAACAGATGGGTAGGAATTCCGTTTTTTGCCCTTGTTATGTTCTGTGTTTTCTATATATCACAGACCACTCTCGGAACATGGATTGCAGAAGGCTACGAGCTTTCAGATGGCAGAGCAATCCCCGGTCTTGTAACAATACTTGAATTATTCCAGAACTGGGTTGGCTCTTTGCTTTCGGATGCACATCCTATTCTTCAGGCCTTACTTGTGGATGGTGTAATCGGTGGCCTTGTGGCTGTTATGGGCTTCCTTCCACTTGTTATGGTAATGTATTTCCTTATTGCAATTCTTGAGGATTGTGGCTATATGTCACGTGTGGCGGTTGTTCTTGACCCTATTTTCAAAAAGGTTGGTCTTTCGGGTAAATCTGTTATTCCGTTTGTTATGAGTGTTGGCTGTGCTGTGCCCGGTGTAATGGCAAGCAGAACCATACATAATGAGAGAGAAAGACGCACCACTGCAATGCTTGCACCATTTATGCCCTGCGGTGCAAAAATTCCCGTTATTGCACTTTTTGCAGGTGCATTCTTTGACAATGCAGGGTGGGTAAGCACTCTTATGTATCTTCTCGGCATTGTGATAATTTTCTTTGGTGCCTTGCTTGCCAACAAGCTGACAGGCAACAGCAAAAGAAAATCATATTTCATAATTGAACTTCCCGGCTATAAGGCTCCGTCATTTAAAATTGCTTTCAAATCAATGTGTAACAGAGGCTGGGCGTACATTGTAAAGGCTTCCACAATCATTCTTCTTTGCAACACTGCTGTGCAGATAATGCAGAGCTTTACATGGAGCTTTACCGTTGCTCAGACTGCAGATGCTTCAATTCTTGCATCGGTTGCAAAGCCCTTTGCCTATATTCTTTTTCCGGTTTTTGGTGTTATTTCGTGGCAGCTTGCAGCGGCAACCGTTACAGGCTTTATTGCTAAAGAAAATGTTGTGGGAACATTGGCTGTATGCTTTGTTGGACTTGAAAATTTCATTGATACGGAAGAGCTTGCCATGCTTGAAGGTGCAGGCGAACAGGTTGCAGGTGTTATGGCAATAACCAAAATCACTGCAATGGCATTTTTGTTATTCAATCTTTTCTCTCCGCCATGCTTTGCTGCAATCGGTGCAATGAGTGCTGAGATGAAAAGCAGGAAATGGCTCTTTGCCGGAATCGGACTTCAGCTTGGTATGGGATATACCATTTCTTATATCTTTTATACATTCAGCACACTGTTTATATCACCCGAAGCACTTGATAAGGGCGGTGCGCTTATCGGATTAGCAGTGGTTGTGGCTTTGTGGGTGCTTGTTTGTGTGCTCATAGGAAAAAATAAAGAAGAAAAAATAAAAATAGGTATCACAAAATAATCTATGGAAAATATTATAATTATACTCGTGGTTGCGTTAATTGTTGGTGGAATAATTATTTACCTTCGCAAAGCAAAAAAACGAGGAGAGGTATGCGTTGGTTGTCCTTATTCCAAGGAGTGTAACGGAAGCTGCAAAAAGTAAAAGAGTTGTGTCGTGAGACACAACTCTTTATTTTTAACTTATGGCTGGTGTGGAATCGGTCTGTTTTGTGATTCTGATTCTACTGAAATGAAATTGTTGTGCTCATAGTAGAAGCAGTGCATACGAAGGTTTTTACCGAAATCATCCATTGGAACAAAAAGCTGTCCTTCGTTAAGTCTGAGACAAGGCTTTGTCATTTCGTATGTGCCGTTGTTTGTAACAACTGTTGTGGAATTTTCTGTGAATTCTGCAGTTCTGCCGTAGATTCCCACTTTGATTTTACCCGGTGTTCGGCAAACGTCACCGCCAACAAAGTTTATAAGCTGACCAATGGCAATATAAAATGTGCCGTCAATATTTTGTGGGAGGGTAGGCTCTGAGCAAAGACCTAAATCATAGCCCTTGAATTTAATACGAGTTCTGTTATAAACAGGTGCACACTCAGGAGGGAAAATTGAATCTGCCTTTTTATCAATAACGCAGTAATCTATTGTTCTGCCGTCTTCAACATACGCTGTAAGTGTACACTTTTCGCCGTCAATGTCAATAATAGAGAACATTGAAAGCTCTTCCTCGTGGTTGTAGGTTTTAGCATTCCAGACCTTCGGAACAACTCGGCAGCCGGGGCCGTTTCTGTGGCTTGAACCGAGGTTGTAGTGAACAGTACCCTCGCTTGGCTTGTTGTAAAGACCCTCTCCGCGGCGTGGGTATGAACGCGCAAAGGAATGCTCGTGACCTGAAAGAACAATATCGAATTTATCCATACCGTCTCTCATCGCAGGGTATGTATCCTCGCACTCCATATCAGGACTTGAATAGCAAACAGGGAAGTGGTGTGTAGCAAATTTCCAGGTCTTGGTGCTGTTTTCTGCCTGTTCGATGAGCCATTGGTTCATTTCCTCGTAGCCACTTGTGCCTGTCATACAAAAGTGAGCGTTGCCGTAATCAAAGGCGTAGTTTGCAACTATCCAATCCTTTGGTCCATTGTGTTCGTAGGACCCCCAAAGCTGATTTGTGAAATATGTGGCGTGCTCAGAGTAGTATTTATTCTCTTTAGTGAAATAACTACTAAAGCCCATATCATCGTGGTTGCCCATGCAGAACATAATTGGTGTTGATTCAATAATACCTTTCAGACCCTCAAAAAGACCTGTCCATTGAATATCTGTCTGACCACAGTTTGTGTTATCACCTGCTGTAAGAATAAATCTGCACTCGGGATGATCTGCTAAAAACTTTTTGAGTACCATATTTAATACTGAGTAATCTGCAGGTGGCTCTGCATCACCTGCCTGTATGTCAGATATGCAAAGGAAGGAGAATTTTTCGCAATTCTCCCGGGCTGTGGTGAATGTGTATGTAGCGCTTCTGTTATTATCGTCTCCACAGGTGTACTCGTACTGCGTATCTGCCTTAAGGTCGGTGACATCTGCAAAAAAGAAATTGCTGTCATCCATATCAGTGTTGAAGGTTATGTGTTCTGCCTGTGCTTTTCCGAAATTTTCTGTGCCAACCTCTTTATAAAGCACGTAGCCATTTTCTACAGTTAAATCTGTTCTCCAGCGAACAGTTATGGAGTGAGCAGCATCACCTTTAATTGAGAGCATAATCTGGTCAGGGCTTGCTGATGAGCCTCTTATATTTTTCCATTCTTCTTTAGTAATCATAATAACGCCTTCCTTCAAATGCATATAGAAATATTTTAATAAGTTTTAAAGAAAAAAGCAATGGCTAAATAGTAAAAAATATCCAACATCCTTTATTAATCTGTTGTGGGAGGGGGGATGGTTCTTCAGTTTCCGTTATAAAAATTTTTATGTTAAAATACTCGGAAACATCATACTTGACGATGGTAAAATGTGGTTATATAATTTTGATGTCAAGGAGTGGTGATATGAAAAAAACAAATCCTTCATATTGTAAAAAAATATTAACCGTAATTACAGGCGCCTTGCTTGTAGGCTTTATGTGGCATGTAAGGGGTCAGCACGGCTACGGCGCAAAGTGGGGTATGTACTCGGTTTGTTTTGTGACTGTACTGTTCATATATGCTCTTTATGGTAAAAAGCAGAAGATGAACTACGAAATGATTCCACTTGCTGCTGCCTTTGGAGCAATTACTGCAGGTGGATGGGGAACGCTCAACTCACAAATCAGTGGCATACTTGAAAGCTCAGCACCATTCCCCGGCGAGGAGCTTGTAGAATATACTCAGATAAGTCCCCTGAGCGGATGGGTGATTATGTTCCTTTTGGGCTTCGGGTGGATGCCTTTATTTACCATTGTTCTCGGTTCACTTTTTTCGAAAAAGAAATATGAATTTAAAGATTACGTTATTTTTGTTGGTGTGTACTACATAACAATGCTCATTTGCAATCTGACAATATCTCACCTTATTCTTAAGGTTATAAATCCCCAGGCTGTTGAGTGCTGTGCAGAGGGTATTAAGGCAATGGGCTACGACACATCACCGATGAAGGCATTTATTGTGAAGCTTGGCTCCGCGGCATGGGCAAAGCCGATTCCTTATTGCAGAAATTATTTTCAGAGCATCAAGGTTATTTCGAGTGCTGTGGGTGCACTTATATCTTCACTTGTGACGGGTGTTGTCTTAAAGGATAAATTCAATGGTGTTTTCTCTGCCCTTGTTAATATTGCATGTGGTATCGGTATTTCTGTGTCTTCGCTTTTTCTTGCTGTCAGCACAGAGGAGCGCACAGCATTTACAAGCATTGATTTACCAGGTTTTATAAGCTATAACGCATGGGAACTGTGGGAATATTTCACGGGATTTGTTTTCGGACTTCTTCTTATGGTGATAATTGTTTGTCTTCCTGAGAAATACACCCTTGGCGAGATCGATTTTCAATATAAATCAATGATAGGGAATGAACGATTCAGGCTCTTTTATAACGAGATTTTCACAATGCTTTTTTCTTTTGGTGTGATTCTTTCAAGAGCAATCGGCTTCAGAGCACCAAGGGCGTTTATTGAAGATGATGCTGTTGAAATTATTGTAACTGTTATACTAAGTGTGTTGGCATACCTCCTCTTTATAAGAAGGTCTGTAAGAAAGGTTATGATTGAAGCAGGGCTTGACAGACCGGCGGATATGAGCACAATGGAGTTTTCAAGAAGGAATCTTCCGATTTTTATTTACGTTTGTGCAGCCTCATATTTCCTTATGGGTGGAGATTGCACACAGAATATTCTTGCTGTTGATTACATCACACTCTTCTCGCAGGGTGGCTTCAATCAGCTGTGGAGCGAGGGCTATTTAACAGATATTGCCCTTATGCTTCCAACATTTGTTTTGATCTTGGTGTTTTTCAGACTTCTCACAAAGAAAAGGTCAAAAGCATAAATAACAAAGCCAACACAGTGCTTCTGTGTTGGCTTTGCTTTATTTCTCTATAAAGATTATTCCTGCAACGGGAACTCTTATTTCCTGGAGTGAATATTCAATATCACCCGAGGATATTTCTTCACCCATACAGTTGACAACTCTGTATTTATAACCATCTGCATTTTTGATAATAAGTGACTTTTTGGATGATGCATTCACAGCCACTGCAATTTCCGTTTCAACGGGAATAACCGTGTCATTGAATGTGGTGAAAACAGCTTTCTCATTAAGAACTGCACAAGCAAGGCTGTATTCGCTTTCAGGATTCGTTGCTGTAAGGCGACCGTCAAGAAGAACATTTCGCCATTCCTTCCAGAAGGAAAGATAGAATTTAAGCATGCTGTAATGCTTCTCGGGAAGCTTATCCACTCTGACAGAAATCTGCGGCACGGTGTAAAGTGCACTTGCAATCTGCAAGGCAGCATTTTCGGGTGTATCCTCAACATTCCACATAAGCATATCCGAGTGCACAGCTGTCCTACCCGAGGTGAGTCTTAAATTTATTCCATTGAATCTGTTTTTGAGAATATCACAAGGGCAATCACCAACACGGAGTATGTTGCCGTATTTTCTGATTGAAGGTCCTACATAAGATTGACGGAATTCAATCAGAATATCAGGGTTTATCTGTGTGAGCTTTTCCTTAACTTCACTCATAAATGCGTGGAGAGCATCCTCAAGTGATTGGAAATCTCTTCTGCTGTCATGTTCCAACGCCTTGCCCTTGAGGATGAAGGAATCAATAAAATCAAGCTTGAGACCGTCTAATTGCCAATTTTCAACAGCATTCACATAAACACTGCACAGATAGTCACGCACCTTCTTATAGCGTGGATCAAGAGCGAAAAATGTCTTTTCATCGCCACAACCATCAAGAAGCATATCCTTGAATTCCTCGTATTTATCACAGTGAATGCCCATAAAAGGCACAGAATACCACAGCATAACCTTCATTCCGAGGGCGTGAATATCCTTCACAAGTGCAGCCATATTGCCCATTTTCCTTTCGGACACAAGCCAGTCACCGCAGAAGGCGTAGCCACGGTTGTTGTCATCGGTCTGCCAGCCATCATCAATGATAACTGTTTCCATACCGATTTCCCTGGATGCCTTGCATTCCTTTAAGATTTCATCTCTGTCCAGATTCTGGTGGAAGCTGTACCAGAGTGAATCCATAGGCTGTCTTGCAGCGTCGGGCACATAGGCACTTTTGTAGCCACATTCATTTTCCCACCAATCGTTGACCTCCCTTATGCTGTCATAGAAGGGGATTTCTCGCATGTCAAGCCGCAGCACAGCAGAATAGTGCTTGCGGGGTGCTGTGGACATGGTAAAGAATGTTACATCGCACTCAATTGTTGCATCCTCTTCACGGATTCCCGTTGCGATTTCAATTGGTGTATCCACATCAGAAACAGCAATTGAAAGCTTGTTTTTGCCACGGCGTGAAATAAGCTGTTGTAGTGGCATGCATGATGCGAGACGGGATTTGAGTGTTTTTTTGCCCCAATCAAAATAAAGACCATGAATATCCATCATGGCAGGATTCCAGGTGAATGCGCAATCTGTTGCAGGGATATACCATCTTAAAGTTATTTTTTCGGGAATAACCTCCTGAGGAAAGTCAATATCAACAGTAATCTCCTCAATATCACCCATAATAATTTTATTGGTTGAAACAACAGCATTATTGCTGTCAATAACTTTAAAATCCATAATCTCATCTCCTGTGGAATATAAACTCATTTTACCATAAAGGATAGGAAAATCAACATAAATATCTATTGAATTGGCAGAATTTGTGGGATATAATGATGTTTAGAATTATAAGTCAGGTGGGTGTTATCCTTGAAAGAAAAGAAAATTTTAATGAGAGTTGTTCAGCTGATTATTGTTGCTGCAATTATTATACCTCTTGTGATTGTTGCTTTTAGTAAAGATGAAAAGCCATCATCGGATTTTGTACCTGTAAAGCAAAAGCAGGAGTGGAAGGCGTCAATTATTGAAACCGTCAATGATGTGAAGGAGCAATTCCAATATGATATGGATGGTTTTGCTTTTGCATTGCTTGATGTTGATATGGACAGCACACCCGAGCTTGTGGTTGCATCTCCCGGTGGCTCATCAGGTAGCCTTGCTCTTCAGGGTTACGATATCATTACAGGTGAATATGAGCTTTTCTTTAGTGCAGGAAATCTTCTTGGTGAATGGGATGGCAGCTGGTGTGTTTACAAGGATATCAAGGAAAATAAATATGAGCCAATTGGGATAGGTAGCTCAAAAGGTGGCTATGAATTGAGATTTGACAATGTTTTAAGAATAGTTCCTGCAGCTCAAGGAGATTGTGCATATGATACAGAAGCTTTTCTCCGCAAGGAACACTCATTGCAGATTGATTATAAGCAGGAGGATTTTCCCGAAACTCACGATGAGGTTGAATATTTTGTTAATGGGGAAAAGGTTACATTTGATGAATACCATACACAGTATGACACATTCATACTCAACAATATAAGAATTCCGGAAACAGAAATCAAATTTGTGTTTTCCGGAGACCTTGCTTGTGAAAAAGATGATGAAGGCTTTGCAGAAGCAGTGGCAGAGGCACTTCTTGCAACCGGTCAGGAGTTTATTGTTGTGAAATAAAGGTGTAACTATGAAAGCAAAAACAAAATTATCATCAAAATACATATATGAATTTTATAAGGGACTTGAAGAGAAGGGTGTTGAGAACCACGGTCTTATGCTTGTTAAGGATGGGGAAACTGTTTTTGAAGAGTATTTCTCACCTTATTCGCAGGATATGCCACATACTCTTTTTTCTGTTACAAAGTCAATTGTTTCCACGGCTGCAGGATTTGCAATATCTGAAGGTTTAATCTCTCTTGATACAAAGCTTTCGGAGCTTTTCAGTGAATATGAAATGTGCAAGGGTGATGGCTGGAATGAGCTGACACTTCGTTCTGTTCTCACAATGCAGAGCAACAAGGAGTTTTCCTTTTTGCAGGATATGACAGGAGACTATGTGCAGATGTTTATGAAGGCTCCCTTCAGAAAAAAGAAGGGATTTCTTTATAGTAATAATGATGCTCATATGGTTGCTGCTGCGGTTGAAAGAGTGGCAGGTATGAGTCTTGTTGAATATCTTACTCCTCGTCTTTTTAATCCATTGAGCATTGAAGTTCCGTTTTGGGAAACAAACTCACAGGGACAGTGTATAGGTGGCACGGGCTGTTATCTTAAGCTTTCGGATTTAGTTAAAATCATGCTTTGCTACTCTCAGGGTGGTGTATATGAAAATCAGCAGATTATCCCGGAATTCTGGACAGAGGAAGCCACAAGGATTCAGGTTGATTTCGGTGGTGGTAACGGTTACGGCTATCTTTTCTGGATTGGCGAGGATGTTTACAGCATGACGGGAATGTACAGCCAGATTATTGCCTATTCCAGCAAGCACAATGCTGTTATCGGCAGTATGAACTGTGGATTGGAGGAAGGCGCTCACACATCGCTTCTGCAAAACACTCTCATCAGAGCCTTTGAAGGAGAGTGTAATGAGGAGTATGATGCACTTCTTTCTCAGTATCTCGAGGACAGAAAAAGAAATATTCCTGTGTGCGGAAAGCTTCCTGAAATTCCTCAGGGAAAGACTTTTTATTTAACAAAGCTTTCTGATAAAATTGCAAAGGCTGTTTTCCCGCAAAGTCTTATTCCTCGGACAATCTCCTGCAGCTTTGCCAGAAGACCAAAGGAGAATCTTAACGGGGTTTCCTTTGAGGTGAGAGAGAATGAGCTTATAATAAATTGGCTCGAGGAAGAAGACAAGGTGAAGATTATCTGCGGACTTGACGGGAACCCTCGTTTGTCAGAGTGCTCGATAAAAGGCTACCCATATAAAATATGGGCGTATGCATACACACAGGGCGATGCTGTAAAGGTTGAGGTAAGACCGTTGAATACTCTTTCCACCCGATATATAACGCTTTCCTTCAAGGGTAATGTGCTTCGGTTGCAGTTTGAGGGTACACCAGATTTCAAGGCGTTTCTCCTTAAGAATGCAGGTGAGCCTGATTTTCTCAAAAAACACAAAGCAATTAACGCAGTTGCAATGTTTGTTGTGAGAAAATTTGCGAATCTTCTTGAAAGACCATTGAAATTGAAAATCAAAAAATAAGGGGTGAAATGCTTGAAGGATAAATTGCCAATGATAACCTCGATGGTTATTTTCGGCACAATCGGAATATTTGTTGAGCTGATGGCGCTTCCTTCGGGTATTATCGCCTGTGCAAGAGGATTGACAGGTGCTTTGATAATCTGTGGCGTAATGGCGTTGAAGGGTCATAAGCCTGATTTTTCAAATATCAGAAGTAAATTGATTTTGCTTCTTGTATCGGGTGCAGCAATAGGCTTTAACTGGATTTTGCTTTTTGAAGCCTACCGTCACACGGGTATTCCCGTTGCCACTGTGTGTTATTACACAGCACCAATTATAGTCACCGTGTTATCGCCCTTGGTGCTTAAGGAGAATCTGGGGGTGAAGCAGATTGTCTGCGTTTTTCTGGCACTATGTGGAATTGTTGCCGTTTCGGGAGTGCTTCAAGGCGGAGCTTCAAAACTTACGGGGGTTTTGTGTGGCCTTGGTGCAGCAACGCTTTATGCAAGTGTTATTCTCATGAATAAATTCATGGGAGCTGTTCCTGCCTATGAAAAAACAGCAATTCAGCTGGGAGCTGCAAGCGTGACCGTTTTGCCATATGCTCTTATCACAGCAGGGGAGATAAGCTTTAACATCAAATCCGTTGCACTTCTTCTTGTGGTGGGAGTTGTGCATACAGGGTTTGCGTACATGCTTTATTTTGAGTCAATAAAAAAGCTGAAAAGTCAGACTGTTGCAGTGCTCAGCTATATTGATCCTGCTGCTGCAATTATTCTTTCGGCGTTGATTTTCCTGCAGCTTCCCACAGGATATGAGCTTGTTGGCGTGGTGCTTATTTTAGGCGCAGCATTCTTAAGCGAAATTAAAATATCGGCAAAAATTAAAAGACGGTAGTCATAACGACTACCGTCTTTTGCTGTATCATAACGCCCGGAGGATAACAGCATAGGAGGAATTAAAAAAGAAAGGAGGAATTTAACACACAAAAAAAGAAAGGAGGTGTCCTCCGGGTCAAGGAGAAATCCATTGAGTTTTAGGAGGGTGCCCGGAGGTAGAAAGGAAAAGACCTCCGGGCATTTTGATCTGCCGGAAAAAATTTCAAAAAACCGGCAGAAAGGAAATAAATCTGAGATTGATTCAGAAAATTTGAAGTTGCCTTCATTTCCGAAACACCCCTAACTTATCTCAGACCCGGGAGCTGCACTCCCGAATTAAACTTCCGTAACCGTAAAAAATAAAGGAAGTGAAAAACCGGTAACGGAAAGGATTTGATTTGTTTTGTACTTCGTCTTCCGAAGTGATTATATCTTACCAAAGGTGCAAGGGAAATTGAATTACAATAACTGCAAATTCAAGAGATTTTTTTTACAATAAGTGCAAAAAATAAATCTGTGCAATGCAGTTGCATTGCACAGATAAGTTATTGTTGATTTAAATGCTTTTCGTATAGTGATTTGTTTATTTTGCCTTGGGAAATCATTTCTTCAACCCAGAATTGTAAAGCCTCAACAGAAAGAGAAATCTTTTCAAGCTCGCGCTGGATTGCCACAAAATCTTTTATTTCGTTGTCATCTATTTTTCCGTCTGCTGCGATTTTTATGAAAAGCTCCTGATTATCTTTAAGGGCGTTAAGAGAAGCGAGGGTTTCAAGCACCGTCTGAGGAAGCTCCTTTACTTCAATCGGTGGCACATATTTCTGACCGATAGGACATTCTCGTGAGCAATAGGCGTTGCAGAGGGAGGGCTCGCCGTAAATTGTGGCAAGGAGCATAACCTCTTCAGGGTGAATTTCGAATTTACCGTTCTCAATGCGTTCAAGACGCTCAGGCTGAATCGGCATGCCGATGTCTGTTGCCTTGTTGCAAACATCGTCTCTTGATAATTTCAGTGATTTTCTTAATTGCTTATATATGCTGTCTGCCATTGTGTGCCATCCTTTGTGTTTTTTTACAGTATAGCATAAAAAAATCCATGGAGCAATAGATTTGGGGTTGAGTATATCATTTGAGGATAGTATAATGGATACATAAGCGTCAGGTGGAAATAATAAATTGAAATAAACTCAAAGGATATGGATATGACAGAAATAACAGGTGCGATTTTTGATTTCGATGGAACATTGTTTGATTCCATGCATGTGTGGAAGGGTATAAGATACAAGTTTTTTGATATTATCGGTCTTGAATTGACCGATGAGGATCGAGAGGCATTTGCAGGGCTGTATCTGAGTGAGTGTATTCACCTTGCAAGAGAACGGTTTCAGTTGCAGGAAACTCACAGCGAGCTTCTTGAAAGGGTTTTTGATTATATCAGGGGCAGATATCTTGTGGAGACTGAGCCTAAAAATGATATAATTGCGTTTCTTGAAAAGCTTAAAGCTAAGGGTGTTAAAATGGGTATTGCCACAGCCACAGGTGAGTCTGCACTCATTCCTCTGCTCGAAAAATTCGGAATGAGAGATTACTTTACATCAATATACTCAACCTATACTGTGGGAGCTTCCAAGAGAGAGCCCAGAGTCTATGATGCCGTGCTTGAGGAATTGGGAACTGCTAAGGAAACCACATGGGTTTTTGAGGATGCCCTCTATGCTGCCAGCACAGCCAAGTCTAATGGCTACAATGTGGTGGGGATCTATGACAAAAGTGAGCCCGATCAGGAGGCTCTTATGAAGGTTGTGGATATCTTTATACACAATTACAGTGAATTGGATATTTAATTTCATTTGATTTTAAAAAACTCTTGCAAAATAAATCAGGTTGTGATATTATATTTTGCGTTATCCGGGTGTAGCGCAGTTGGTAGCGCACTTGACTGGGGGTCAAGGGGTCGTGAGTTCAAGTCTCGTCACTCGGACCAAAAACACACCATAGCCTTCAGGCTATGGTGTGTTTTTTTATTTAAGAAAGTGACGAGACTTGAACAGGAGGGAGCATAGCTCGCTATGCGGAAGAAAACAGTCCGGTGTGACTGTTTTCGCCGACGCGTGCGTGTCGGTGGCGAAAGCCGCCGAGCAAGTCTCGATGTGTGAGCCGGAATAAAGCTATGGTGTGTTTTTTTATTTAAGAAAGTGACGAGACTTGAACTCCCTCGCCGAAGGCGAACAGAATCGGGTAAACGAGCGAAGCGAGTGCGAAGGGCAAAGCCCTTCGAGTCTCGTCACTCGGACCAAATTGCAACTTGCGTTCTTTTTCTATATCCTAAAAGCTTTGTGGTATAAGGGGTTCTGCTGTTTGAACACAAAAGAATAGTTTCATTGTGTGCTCTTGTAACACCAATGGTTTTGTGATATAATACACAAAAAGGAGTGATTTTAATGGCTGCAAAAACAAATATCTTCCATCACTTATCCTCTTTGGCAATCGCCGAACTGTTCGATAAAGGTTATTTACTTAATGATCTGGATTGGGATGTAAAAGCACAGAAGTACACGCTTCGTATTCGTGGAGCAGATCGTAAGCCCATGGTTGCCGTCGGATTGATTACCTTTTCGTTAAAAAACAATACGATCATCGTGATCGATGCAGTAACACATGAAAAAAGTGAATTTAAACTAATTGAGATGAACGGACAAAGCAATACAGATAGTTTTATTCGTTTTATTTGCGATTGGGCCCAGAAATTGAGAGAAGCTGCGGCTTATAAATGAATGTAAAAGGGATAATCATAAAATGAACAAAGCTTACAATGAATGCTTTGAGCAAATTTGTTTTTACAAAAATCATCCGGAGTATATTCCGTTTGTTGGAGATGACTTTGAGAAATACAGAATTCTGCATGTGGGGGAAAGTCATTTTATCCCTCAGTTAAAAGATAAAGAAGATATTTTTTCGATTCATTATTTTGAAAAATGGTGGTCAAGTAATTGCACAGAGTTGAAATCGTTTAGCAATACCGATTCTGACGGATATGAATGGCGCGGGTGGTTAAGAACACAAAGCGTTGTTGAAAACTATTTGCTCGGATATCGCACGAAATCTCACGCCATTTTTTCGGAAATGGTAAAGGTTTTCCTGCAAGTTTATAAAGGAAATACACTTCACAATATCACAACCGAAGCTTCACAGAATTATCATCACTTTGCGTTTATGAATTTTTTCCAAATGCCCGCGCTTTATAAGGGAGAGAAGTTTTGGAAATCCTTACTAAATGGTGCTTATCGTTTAGGGTACTCGCGGAAAGATGCTAAAAAATATGCCGGACAAGTATGGGATAAAGCAGCAGAAGAATCTTCAAAAGTTTTCGATCAAGTAGTTGACATACTTAAGCCCAACGTAATTATTTTTACCTCGGTATCTGCTTGGGGTGCTTATCAGGGAAAATATAAAGAAGCAAAGAATGTTATTGTAACTGTTCATCCTGGATGCTGCTACTGGAACGCTCCTAAGGAATGGCAAATTGGGAAAAAACAATTAATAGAAAAATGGAATGTGATGCGAGAGAACGGATAATCTGGGCAACGCTCGTTAAAGGGTTGCATAAAGAAAAAAGGTTGCATTGAAATGCAACCCAAACTCAAAAATGCAACTTTTTGCAACTCGTATCAAAAATTGCGTTATAATTCAAACACACACCATAGCCTTTAGGCTACGGTGTGTTTTTTTATCTTATCAGTGACGAGACTTGAACAGGAGGGAGCATAGCTTGCTATGCGGAAGAAAACAGTTACAAAAAGGCACAGCCACCATTGGGCTGTGCCTTATATCTTTGAATGTTTTATATCAGAGAATAACCTCTCTGCCTGTCTCGGCTGATTCGTAAATTGCACAGAGAATCTTTATCATATCCACGCCCTGAGAAGGCTTGAATACGGGCTCTGCGCCTTCTGTAAGAACATCAATGAAGTTTTCAATATTTCTCTTGTGTCCGTCAGTTTCCATTTTACCTCTTGGTGCAATGTCAAGAAGCTGACCATCTTCTTCTGTGAAGATTTCAACACCATTATCCTTCCAGCTGAGGCCTGCCTTTGTGCCGCGAAGCTCAACAAATCTGTTTTCCTCCTTGATGTTGGAAGCCCAGCTGAATTCAATCTGAAGTACTGCTCCATTGTCGAAACGAATCATACCCATGGCAAGGTCTTCAACATCAAAGGTGCCCTGTGCGTTTGCATCACCAAATTTTGAATTTACAGAGTCGCTTGTGTCATTATCTGCAAACTTTGTGTATGTGTTTGCGCTGACTGCAACAGGTGTGGGGTTACCCATAAGCCACACAGCAAGGTCAATCATGTGAACGCCAAGGTCGATAAGAGGACCGCCACCTGACTGTGCCTTTGTGGTAAACCAGCCGCCCTTGCCGGGGATGCCACGGCGTCTCTGCCAGCCACATCTGCCACAGTATATGTCACCCATTTTACCGTCTTCAACAAATTTCTTGGCATATTTTGATGCAGTGGCAAAACGATTGTTTCTGATAACCATGAGCACCTTGCCGGCTTCGTCGGCAGCGTTTTTCATTTTAAGAACTTCCTGCACATTCACGGCATCCGGCTTTTCGCACAAAACATGCTTGCCTGCCTTGAAGGCATCAACTGCGATAATGGAGTGGAGATAGTTAGGTGTGCAGATATCCACAGCATCAATGCTTTCGTCTTTAAGAAGCTCCTTATAATCTGTGTAAACTGCTGCATTAGGGAAATATTTATCACGAAGTGCAATTGCTCTTTCCTCGATGATATCGCAGAAAGCAACAACCTCTGCTCTTTCGTCTTCATAATAGTGGCTCACATGGCAGCCGCGACAGATACCACCATTGCCGATAAGCGCTACTCTTAATTTTGCCATAATAAACTCTCCTTTGAAATGTGCTTTATTATTTGATTCAATTATATCAAAGTCGGTGTAAAAGTAAATAGCAGATATTGAAATTTTTTCAAGCAATGCTATAATAATGATTGTAATTTGTCGAAACGCAGTCGCGTTTCGCAAATGCCGATTTTATCGGCTTTTAGCAAAATTGTTTTTTATAAATACAATTTTGCATTACACTCATTGAAAGGATTATAGTCGAATTTTCGAAGAAAATTCGATACCTAATCATAATTTGGTATCGAAACAGTGTAATTTTACACTGTTTCGACTAACTATAATCGTTATAACAAATGCCAGGTGACGGAGCTTACAAGCTTTAACCTTGTAGCCTCCCTTAACTTCATTACGAAAAGAGGTTTATTATGAATTATCCCACCCCTCATATAAACGCAAAGCCTTCTGATTTTGCCAAAACCGTGCTTATGCCCGGTGATCCCTTAAGAGCAAAATTCATTGCAGAAAACTTCCTTGAGGATGCAAAGCTTGTAAACAATGTCAGAGGAATTCACGGTTACACCGGTCTTTACAAGGGTGTGCCGGTTTCCGTTATGGCATCGGGCATGGGTATGCCTTCAATCGGCATTTACAGCTATGAGCTTTTTAATTTCTTTGAGGTTGAAAACATTATCCGTGTCGGCTCTGCAGGTGGCATGAGCAAGGATGTAAAGGTGCGTGACATCATTCTGGCGCAGGGTGCTTGCACAAACTCTAACTTTGCTCACACCTTTAATCTTCCCGGCACATTCGCACCAATTGCAGATTTCTCGCTTCTAAGAAAAACTGTTGAAACAGCCGAAGCACTGAGCCTTGATTATAAGGTGGGAAGCATCCTTTCTTCAGACACATTTTATAACGACGAGGAGGGTCTTTTGCCACAGCAGACATCATCTGCTCTTTGGGGCAAAATGGGTGTTCTCGGTGTTGAAATGGAAGCCGCAGCACTTTATATGAATGCTGCAAGGTGTGGTAAATCTGCCCTTGCAATCCTCACGGTTTCCGACCACCTTCTCACAGGAGAAAGCCTTTCCTCCGATGACAGACAGAACTCATTTACCGATATGATGAAGCTGTCTCTTGAAACGGCGATAAAATTATGATGAATAAATTCAAAAGAGTTTTCCTCATTGTGCTTGACAGCTTCGGTATCGGCGAGGCACCTGATTCGGAGCTTTTCGGTGACAAGGGCTGCAGCACAATAAAATCTGTTTCACAATCAGATTTCTTCAATATAGCAAACCTTAAAAACCTCGGCTATACTCAGATAGATGGTCTCTCTTTTTTAGGAGAAGGCATACTGAATTCACAGGTTGCACGTCTCCAAGAGCTGTCTAAGGGCAAGGACACAACCATCGGGCACTGGGAAATTGCAGGTGTTGTTTCACAAAAGCCTTTACCAACATTTCCTCAGGGATTCCCGGAAAAATTCATTGAGGATTTTCAAAAAGCAATCGGAACAAAGGTTCTGTGCAACAAAACATATTCGGGCACAGAGGTTCTTAAGGAATATGGCGAGGAGCACCTGAAAACGGGCTACCCCATAGTTTACACCTCAGCAGACAGTGTTTTTCAGATTGCTGCACACGAAAGCATTATTCCACCTGAAAGGCTTTATGAAATCTGCAGAATTGCAAGAGAAATGCTTGTGGGTGACCTTGGTATAGGCAGAGTCATTGCCCGACCATTTGAGGGTGAATACCCCTTTAAGAGAACTTCAAGAAGGCACGATTTCTCACTGATTCCCCCCAAAAGCACCTTGCTTGACGAGCTCAAGGGTGATGGGCTTGATGTTATAGGTGTAGGCAAAATCCATGATATTTTTGCAGGCAAGGGCCTTACAGAATTCACATTCACACAAAACAATGCAGACGGAATGAAGAAAACAGAAGAATATCTGCTCAGGAAATTCAATGGTCTGTGCTTTGTAAATCTTGTGGATTTTGATATGGTTTACGGTCATCGCCGTGACACGGACGGCTACGCCCGTGCAGTGGCAGAATTTGATAAATGGCTGGGTGGCTTTGTGAAAAAAATGAAAAATGATGATGCTCTCATTATCACAGCAGACCACGGCTGCGATCCTGACTTCAAAGGAACAGATCACACCCGTGAATACGTACCGTTCATTTTATATTACAATGAAATTGAGCCCAAAAACCTTGGTACAATCCAAGGCTTCAGCCACATTGCAGACACTGTAAGAACTCTTCTGAAAGGTTGATTTTATGACAAACAATGAACTGATTTCTTTTGCTGTCAAAGCAATGGACAATTCATATTCACCATACTCAAATTGCAGAGTTGGTGCAGCACTTCTCGCAGAAAGCGGCAAGGTATATACCGGTGCAAATATTGAAAACGCAGCCTTCACACCTACTGTATGTGCAGAGAGAGTAGCTTTCTTCAAGGCAATATCCGAAGGTGAGAAAACTTTCATTAAGATTGCTGTGGCAGGTGGCAAAAATGGCGTTATTAATGGCATTTTCGCTCCTTGTGGCGTCTGCAGACAGGTTATGAGAGAATTCTGCAAGGATGATTTTCAAGTGCTTATGGCAGAATCACCAAGCACATATAAAGAGGTAACATTAAAGGATCTCTTACCCTACTCTTTTTCACCTGAGGATGTGATCAAATGAGAATCTATGACATTATAAAAAAGAAACGGGATGGCAATGAGCTTTCCACTGCGGAAATAGAATTTTTTATTAAGGGCTATGTGGATGGCTCAATAAAGGATTACCACGCAGCTGCACTGTGCATGGCAATCTTCTATGTAGGAATGACCGAAAGAGAAACTGCAGACCTGACTCTCGCCATGGCAAACAGTGGTGACACTGTGGATTTATCACAATTCGGCTCACTCACAGCAGATAAGCACAGCACCGGTGGTGTCGGTGACAAAACAACACTTATTGTTGCACCCATTGCCGCATCCCTTGGCTGCATAATGGCAAAAATGAGTGGCAGAGGATTAGGTCACACAGGGGGCACAATTGATAAGCTTGACTCAATCAAAGGCTTTAACACACAGCTTTCACCCAAAGATTTTTTTGAAGCAGTGAAGAAAACAGGCATTGCTGTTGTTGGTCAATCGGGAAACCTTACCCCTGCCGACAAGCAGCTTTATGCTTTGAGAGATGTGACAGCAACCGTTGACAGCCTCCCACTTATTGCATCAAGCATTATGTCCAAGAAGCTTGCTGCAGGCGCTCACACAATTGTGCTTGATGTAAAGCACGGATCGGGTGCATTTATGAAAACCCCCGAGGATGCAGAAGCTCTTGCAAGAGAAATGGTTAAAATCGGAAAAAATTGTGGAAGAAACACCTCTGCAGTTATCACCAATATGGACATTCCTCTTGGTAATAACATAGGCAATTCTCTTGAAATCAAGGAAGCAATTGAGGTGCTCAAGGGTCAGGGACCCGAGGATTTGAAAACAGTTTGCCTTGCCCTTGCAGCACAGATTGTTTCACTTTCAAAGAGCATTGATATCGAAACAGCAAAGACTCTTACCCGTGATTCATTGGAAAACGGAAAAGCCTTTCTCAAATTCAAAGAGTGGATTTCTGCACAGGGTGGCAACAGTCAATGGATTGATAATCCCCAGCTTTTCCCCGTAGCTTCAATCCACCACGAAATCAAGGCTTCCCAAAGTGGCTTCATTTCACACATGGACACAGAGAAAATCGGCATCAGTGCTGTTATCGCAGGTGCAGGAAGAGAAACGAAAGCTGACACAATTGATATGAGTGCCGGCATTGTACTCAAAAAGAAAACGGGAGATTCTGTTAACGAGGGGGACATTATTGCCATTCTCCACACAAACAACAAAATCTCTGTGGAGGGCGCAGAGAAGAAATTTCTTGAAGCAATTACCATTTCTCCCAACAAGCCTGAAAGCAAGCCTTTGATTTACAAGATAATATAAAAACACGGTGAGGAAGCCCTTTTGGTCAACCTCACCATATCTTTATCCGTTTGCTGTTACACACCCCTGAACAACACATAAAAGAACACCAAAACAGATCATGTGGCTTTGTGTACAATGAGTATAACAAAGCAATCTGATAAAATAAACAGCTCCCATTTTCAATACAAAAGCAGAAGCTTCTTCATATCTGAAGAAGCTTCTGTGCATTTTTGAAATATATTTTATCCTTTTCATCCTGAGATAATCCCAGGGTTTCAAGCAATTCCATTTCCCATGATGGTGCGTGCCACGGACAATCTGAACCAAAGAGAAAAAGGTCTGCTCCCTTTTTATCCATAATTCTCAAAGCCCTGTCCTTGGGCATTGCTCCGTAACCGAAGGCTGTGTCAAAATACACGGGAATATCACAGAGATATTTAAGAACATCCTCACCCATATTGGCACTGCCCCAATGAGCACACACAACTGTGGTGTCAATCCACTTCATTGCTCTGCGAAGCCTCTCGGGTGTTGCGTGGTATGGTGGTGGATAGCCCATATCCTCACCTGCATGGAAGAGAATTATAAGCCCAAGCTCTGATGCTTTTTTATAAATTGGCTTCATTTTTTCATCATCCACAAAAAACTGCTGATATTCGGGATGAAACTTAATACCCTGAAGCCCCATCTCCTTTATTCTTTCAAGCTCCGAAAGTGCATCCTCTGCCCAAGGATAAACAGAGCCAAAGGGAATTATTTCGTCACCTCTGCAGGAAAGGGCAAAATCATTCACTGCAGCTTGCTGTTTTTCATTTGTTGCAATAGAGAGAAGAACGCTTTTGTCAACGCCATCCTTCCTCATCAGGTCTTTAAGCCCGTGAATTGTGCCTTTTGTCTGAGGGATAAGACCACCCGAATCATAGCTGAGCTTTGCCAACACAAACCTTGCTATTCTATCCGGAAATGCATGTGTATGAAAATCTATTACCATAAGAATACCTCATTCAGATTTTTCAATTATAATAATACTATTTACCGAAAATTTCAATATATTATAAATTGAAAATTCCAACTGCAAGATTGTCTTATTTCCCCGGAACCAAAAAACCCGACACTGTTGTGGCACCCTCCGTAAGGAAGGTGCCACAGTTATATTCGCCAAAGGCGAGTTATATTGCTTCGCAGTTATATTTGGGCTTCGCCCAAGTTATATTCGCTTCGCGAGTTTTGAAGGCGAATATAATATCACTGAAACGGCAAGTTTCAATATCACTTTGCGTGATAACGCAAAATATCACTGTGAGACCTGTCTCACAATATCACTTAATATTCTTATTTTTGAGATAGGTTAGTTTGAAAAATATGTACTCCCGTTACGCACATTTGAAAGTGCGTAACCCACTATGACCCTTTCAAGTAGAAGGTGTCAATTTTTATATAAAAATGAATAAGGGAGAACACTTCTTTACGGAGTGTCTCCCTTGTGTTGAGCTTTTTATAAATTCAATTCTCTTTTAAGATTACCACCGAGAACGGCTTTCTTTGCTTCTTCGGTTATCTGCAGATTTTTGATTCTTTCAATTGCCTTAAGTGTTTTCTTCGCGTCATTATATGGAAAATCGAGACCAAAAATGCTTCTTTCATATCCCGTCTGATGGATTACGGTGCAAAGCTCATCATCTGTCAAAGACCATGCACCCTGACGAGGATTTCCCATTTCATCTGTCTGCATTGCGATGCTTGTCCAACCTGCAAAGGTGTTTAAAACTTCTCCACGGGAATTGTTATTCATTATAAGAAGGGTTTCCTTGAAGAAGCTGTAGCCACCAAGGTGCTCCATGCTGAAGCGAAGCCTCGGAAAATTATATGCCACCTCATCAAAAAGAAGCTGTGAATAATCTGCAATTCTGTGCCAATGAAGGCCTGTATGGAATGAGATAAAAAGATTTTCCTTCTGCGCTGTTTCATAAACTCTGAAAAGCTCCGGTGAATCCACCCGTACCTCCTGGTATGCAGGATGAATTTTTATACCAAGAAATCCAAGCTCTGCAATTTCCTTGACCTGGTCCTCAAGATTATCCTCCTCGAAATTCACAGTGCCGAAGCCAACAAGCTGATTTTCATTTTTGATTTCACCTGCAAGCCAATGGTTTCTGTTTTTTGTTAAATCATACATCTCCATCTGATTTTGAAATGGTGCAAAGCATACAGCCTTCTCAATGGAGCATTCATCAAGAAGCGCTTTGAGACATTCCTTGTCAGCATTAGGCTTTGTGTTTTTCGGAAAGAGATGTGCGTGATTTGCATAGATTTTGTAATCGGACATATTGAAACCTCATTGAAACAAAAATTAAAACTCGGAACACAGAAATTAAATGCAAAGGGCAAATGGTAAAACCCCGGAGCTTACTCCTCTTCTCCGAAGTCTGATTCATCATCAGATATTTCGGGATAATAATCCCAAAGCATTTCCTCCTGCGAAGCAGTAAGAGGCTCACTTGGAATTTCATTTATAACCTCTGCCTTGCGCACTCTGCTCCAGAGAGATGGTGTTATACGGATTGTATATCCACATGCCGATGGGCAAAGCCATTCGGTCATTGGCGCTTCCGGAAGACCGAAGGCTGCAAGAATGGACATAATAACGCCGCCGTGGGTAACAATTGCAGCAGAGGTGGTGCCTGTTTTAATAAGTCCATCAATTGTTTTGCTGAAGCAATCGCACACTCTTGTGGCAAATTCTGCATTACTCTCACCATTAAGAGGACGGGCATCCTCGCCACCGGAAAGCCACTGTGAAAATTCTTCATAGGGTGCAAGCTCCTCTGCTGTGCGACCCTCAAACTCACCAAAATCGCACTCATCGAAGCCTCTCATTTCAATTGGTGTTTTGTCAGGATAAATAATCTGTGCTGTCTGCTTGCAGCGCTTGAGAGAGCTTGTGAAAACGACCTCGGGATATGGGTAGCCATAGTCCTGTTTAAGCTTTTCAAGCTGCTCTGCACCCACCTTGCAAAGCTCCTCGTCTGTCTGGCCAATATATCTGCCCTCAAGGTTTCCCTGTGTGAGAGCATGACGGATTAAATAAACTGTATAAGTTTTCATTGCATTCTCCTATGAAATAGTGTAATATATTATACAATATGTATATTTTAATACGGATGTGATTATATGTCAACATACTCTGAAAGAATGGTTGAGCTTCGCACGGAAAAGGGCATCAGTCAAAAGGCTGCTGCTGTTGACCTGGGCATATCTCAAGCCCTTCTGTCACACTACGAAAAGGGAATCAGGGAATTCAGCCTTGATTTTCTGTGCAAAATTGCAGAATATTATGAGGTTACCACCGATTATATTTTAGGAAGAACAGATAGCAGAACAGGTCTTAATGCCACTGTGCTTGAGGATAAACGCGAGGATGAGATTTTCAACACAGCAACCATTTACCGTGCTGCAATTATGACCCACGAAAGAATGAATGCAGGCTCCTCCCAGGCAGGTGAATTCGCAGACCTTCTTTATGCAGTAACGATTTACAGAACACTGTTTTCTGCTGCACAAAACGGGTATATTCCCAAGAGGTGGTTCTCCCTTCCCCCTAAATATGTTCACTCCGTTTCTCTTGCACTGTCCGAGGGTATGTATCGTGATTTCCCCGAAAAGACAGTAACTGCGAGACGATATGGCGGTCCCGAACCAAAAAGTATCGAGACCGTCATTAAGAATATTGAAGGTATTATAAAGAAGGATGCCGAAAAAATCAAGTCAAATGACTGATCAGCCCTTAAGAACTTCCTTGTACATTCTGATGTAATCGTTTGCTGATTTGCCCCAGCTGTTGTCGCTATCCATTGCGCGTTTCACGAGGATTGCCCAACCCTCCTTGTCCTGATAGCCTTCAACTGCACGGCGGATAGCATGAAGCATCTCATGTGCATTGTAGGAGGAGAAGACAAAGCCATTACCTTCGTTATCGCCACTGTCACGAACAGAGTCACGAAGACCACCTGTTTCACGGACAATGGGGATTGTTCCGTAACGCAGAGCAACCATCTGCGAGAGACCACAGGGCTCACTCTTTGAAGGCATAAGGAACAAATCTGCACCTGCATAGATTTTTCTTGCAAGGTCGGGCACAAAGCCAAGGCAAAGTCCAACCTGCTCGGGATATCGCTGAGCAAGACCACGGAAGAACTCTTCATACTGGTGGTCACCTGATCCAAGGACAACAAGCTGAATATCTGTTGTGGCAAGAAGCTCATCAAGCACAGCCTTGCAAAGGTCAAGACCCTTGTGAGAAACGAGTCTTGTAACCATACCCATAACAGGAGTATCACTCTTCTCCGGAAGCCCTAAAAGCTTCTGGAGTTCTCTTTTATTTACATATTTACCACGAACATTGTCTGCTGTGTAGTTTTTGAAAATATCCTTATCAGCTTCGGGATCATAGTTAATAACATCAATACCGTTAAGAATGCCCCTGAGCTTATATGAGCGCTCCTTGAGAATGGGGTCAAGACCATGAGAATACCACGGATCAAGAATCTCTTTTGCGTATGAGGGGCTTACTGTTGTTACAGCGTTTGCACACTCAATGCCACCCTTCATAAGGTTAACAGCACCATCAAATTCAAGAAGGCTTCTGTGTGCGTGGTCGATACCCACAACATTGTCAATAAGCTCATCACCATAAACACCCTGATACTGAATGTTATGAATGGTGAAAACAGTTTTTATGTTTTCGTAGCCCGGTCTCTCTGCATAGATTGTGCTGTAATAAACAGGTGTTAATGCCGTCTGCCAATCATTGCAATGAATGATATCAGGCTTGAAATCAATGTGAGGAAGCATTTCAAGAATTGCTCTTGAGAAGAATGCAAATCTTTCTGCATCATCGTAATAGCCATAGAGAGTGTCTCTCTTGAAATAATACTGATTATCAAGAAGGTAGTAGATTACCCCACCACTTTTTGCTTCAAAAATTCCACAATATTGTCTGCGCCATGCAACAGGCACACAAATGCTTGTGACGAATTTCATTGTATCCTTGAGCTCCTGCTTGATTCCGTCATAAAGAGGCATAACAACTCTGCAGCCCACAAGACGTTTTCTCAACGCCTGAGGAAGAGAGCCTGCAACATCGCCCAAGCCACCACTTGCAATAAAGGGCAACGCTTCACTTGCTGCATATAAAACTTTCATAATAAATCTCCTTTAAAATTACCCGTTATGAAAAACTTCTGTATAAATCGGCAATGGTGTTATAGAAGCCTGACGAGAAGAAAACAATCAGAATGATTATACCAAGAATTATAGGTATTGCAATTTCGCACACTGTCTTGATAAGATATGCTCTCTTCATGGCAACAAGCTGCTTCTCAAGCTTCTCCACCCTTTCTGCGAGCTCCTGGATGGTGCTCTCATTAGCAGAACCATCTGCACACTTACCTCTTACAGGAGGATAATATTTTACCTCTGCACTCTGCAGGGGCTCTTGTGCCTGCGCACCGTATTTATTCATGATTTCGCGCAATGCCGTATGAACATCTGCTTCGCGATCAGGCACATCCTTTTCCACAACAGCACTCAGCCACTTTAGCTGAGAGCTGTTAATTTCATCATTGCCGAGACTCTTAAGCTGTCTGTGGCAGAAGGAGCAGACCTTCTTGTCAAGTGTACCGATACGACATTCAACAAAATCAAGATCATCTGTTTTGCAGCCACAAATCTGACATACAGCCATAGTCACACCTCCAAAAATCAGATAACGATTTCCTTGCCCACAAACAATGGATAATTCTTGTCACCTGAAAGCACCTTCTTAGGTGTTATTACTGTGTTTTTATCCATAACCACACAATTGAGCTTTGCGTCCTCGCCAACAAAAGCATCCTGCATAAGGATTGAGTTTTCAACGACTGCACCCTTTGCAACTCTTGCACCACGGAAGATAATGCTGTTTTTAACTGTGCCCTCAATAAGACAACCGTCTGCAATGAGTGAATTCTTACAGCTTGATGAAACACCGTAAACAACAGGCATATCATCACGAACCTTTGTATAGACAGGACTGTCACTCTTGAAAAGTGCTTTTCTTGCAGACTTCTCAAGAAGCTCCATATTAGCAGCAAAATATGTGTTCATGCTGTCAATTGTGCAATTCCACTCTTCAATCTTGTAGCCATAAATGTTAAGTGTGTTAACATTCTTCTGAATAATATCTTTTTCAAAGCTTGTGTAAGCATAGCTTTGAGCATCACCGATAAGTCTCTCAAGAAGAGCCTTTCTGATAAGCACAACATTTGCAATGTAGCTAACATCAGAGGCTGTTTTAACATCAATGCCCACACTTGTGATTTTTGAATCACCATCCACCTCAATAACAGCCTGATTCTGCAATTTGGGAAGCTGACCGTAGCAATAGCCCATTGTAATATCAGCATTTTTCTTTGAATGGAAATCAAAAAGCTTTGACAAATCCATATTACAAACAAAGTTTGCATCCATAAGAAGGACATACTCCTGCTTTGAGTGAGAAATAAAGTCCATGATTCTGTAAAGAGAATCTATTCTGTTTGAGGAATCAGCAGTTGTGGGAGTAAAGGGAGGGAGCATTGTGAGTCCGTCAACCTTTCTTGAAAGATCCCATGGTCTGCCACTGCCGATATGGTCCATAAGTGAACGGAAATTGCTGTTTGCAATAACACCAACCTTTGTGATACCACAGTTAACCATATTTGAAAGAGGGAAGTCTATGAGACGATATCTGCCGCCGAAGGGCACAGAGCCCATTGTGCGTCTTGCAGTGAGTGCCTCAAGACATGCATCATAAGAATTTGAATAAACTATACCAAGAACATTTTTGGGCATCATACGGTTTCACCCTCCTTAACATCTTCTGAAATCATTGACTGTGCTTTAACCACAGCATTTTTGCCAACAGTAACATTGGGACCAACAACACTTACGCCCCACTTCTCAAGATCTGCACATTTCTCAGGATTTTCACCAACAACTGCACCCTCCTCAATGACTGCATTTTCTGCAACCATTGCATACTGCACAACTGCACCCTTCTTGATAACGGCACCCGGCATAACAATTGAATAATCAACGAAAGCTCCCTCTTCAACAGTTACATCGGAGAAGAGAACCGAATAATCAATCTTACCTTCAATGTCACTACCTGCTGTTACAATTGAATTTTCAACAACAGCACTGTCTGCAATGTACTGAGGGGCACTGTTTGCACCTCTGCCATAGATTTTCCAGGTTGTGTCGCTCAAATCAATGTTCACCTTCGGATTGAGAAGGTCAAGGTTCGCTTCCCAAAGGGAGTCGATTGTGCCCACATCCTTCCAATAGCCGTCGAAGCCATAAGCGAAGAGACGCTCACCTGCTTCGTGCATTGCAGGAATCACATTTTTACCAAAGTCGTTTGATGAAGCAGGATCATTTTCATCCTCAATAAGATACTTGCGAAGCTTATCCCAGGTGAACATATAAACACCCATGGAAGCCTTGTTGCTCTTTGGATTCTTTGGCTTCTCTTCAAAGGCTGTGATTCTTCCGTCACCATCTGTGAACATAAGACCGAAACGGGATGCCTCCTCCCACGGAACCTCAAGCATTGCGATTGTGCAGGCTGCGTCCTTTTCCTTGTGGAACTGAAGCATTTTTGCATAATCCATCTTATAGATGTGGTCACCTGAAAGGATTGCAACATATTCAGGGTTATACCTGTCAATAAACTGAATGTTCTGATAGATAGCGTTTGCTGTGCCCTTATACCACTCTGTGCCCTCAATCTGCTGATAAGGTGAGAGAATATGCACACCACCGTCGGCACGGTCAAGGTCCCATGGACCACCGTTTCCGATATAGCCATTCAGCTCAAGAGGCTGATACTGTGTAAGAACACCAACTGTATAAATACCCGAATTCACACAGTTAGAAAGAGGGAAATCAATAATTCTGTACTTACCACCGTAAGGAACAGCAGGTTTTGCAATGTTCTTTGTAAGAACGCCAAGACGGGAGCCCTGACCACCGGCAAGAAGCATTGCTATACATTCTGTCTTTTTTGCCATTGTTGTCACTTTCCTTTACTATATAAATTTGAAATTAAAACTTATTTATCCGTCTTCACGGGTCTGAGGTAAATTGTGGACATTGCAGGAAGCTTCATTTCAATGAAATGCTCATAACCATGCATCGGACCTTCCTTTACCTTATATGTTTTCTTCAGTCTTTCACCACTACCACCGAATTTCTTTGAATCAGTGTTGAAAACAATCTCATAGGCAGCTGCATCGGGAACACCAATTTTGTAATTTTCTCTCATAACGGGAGTGAAGTTACAAACTGCAACAAGCTTTTCATCATTTTCATCGTTACGCACAAAGGCGATTACCGAATTATCCTTATCATCACTGACTATCCAGTTAAAGCCCTCCCAGCTGTAGTCAACCTGCCACAGTGGAGCGTTTGATTTATAGAACTTGTTAAGGGCTCTGACATAATCCTGAAGAAGAACATGCATTTCATAGTCAAGAAGAATCCAATCAAGACCCTTTTTGTAGTCCCACTCAATAAACTGACCAAATTCTGTGCCCATAAACAAAAGCTTCTTGCCCGGGTGAGCATACATATAACCAAGGAATGCTCTCACCCCTGCGAACTTCTCGTTATAATTTCCGGGAATCTTGTTTATAAGAGAGCACTTCCCGTGAACAACCTCATCGTGGGAGATAGGAAGCACAAAATTTTCCGAAAATGCATAGAAGAAAGAGAATGTTATTAAATCGTGGTTATACTTTTTATGAATACCGTCAAGGGAAAAATACCGGAGAATGTCATTCATCCAACCCATGTTCCACTTGAAGTTATATCCGAGACCACCCATAAACACGGGCTTTGAAACCATGGGCCACGCTGTGCTTTCCTCGGCAATCATCATAATGTCACCGTGCTTTTCGAAAACAGCCTCGTTGAGATTCTTCATAAAAGCAATTGCCTCAAGATTCTCGTTGCCGCCATTTTCATTTGATACCCACTGACCATCTTCTCTGCCATAGTCAAGATAAAGCATTGATGCCACAGCATCTACCCTGAGACCGTCTATGTGGTACTCATCAAACCAGAAGAGTGCGTTTGAAATGAGGAAGGATTGCACCTCATTTCTGCCATAGTCAAACACCTTGGTGCCCCACTGAAGATGCTCGCCCTTGCGTGGGTCTGCATATTCATAGCAGGCTTCCCCGTCAAATTCTGCAAGACCGTGTGCATCCTTGGGGAAATGGGCAGGCACCCAATCCACAATAACACCAATTCCTGCCTTGTGACACTCATCCACAAAATATTTAAAATCATCGGGTGTTCCATATCGCGAGGTCACAGCAAAATAACCTGTCACCTGATAACCCCAGGAGCCATCAAAGGGATGCTCTGCAACGGGCAGCACCTCAATGTGAGTGTAGCCCATGTCCTTCACATAGCTCACAAGCTCCTTTGCCATATCACGATAGCTGAGAGTGTTTCCGTCTTCATATATACGCCAGGAGCCAAGATGAACCTCATATATGTTCACAGGAGCTTTATACACTGACCCGTTCTTTCTTTTCCTGAGCCATCCTGTGTCACGCCATTTATAATTGCTTTCAAAAATCTTTGAGGCTGTGCCCGGTCTTGTCTCGGCATGAACTGCATAAGGGTCTGCTTTGTAATGCTTAAAGCCATCTGACCCGTGAATAAGAAATTTATAAGAATCAAAATTCTTTACATTCTCGGCGTAGCACTCCCACACGCCACCATCATTAAGACGGTAGAGGGGGCAGGCTTCTTCATCCCAACTATTGAATTCACCTACAAGGTACACCGCCCGGGCGTGAGGCGCCCACACTCTGAAAACAAACTTATTCTCTTCAACCCTGTGCGCACCTAAAAACTCCTGTGCCTTGAAGTTTCGTCCCTGATGAAATACATACAGAGGAAAATCACTGTAATTGCTCTGCTCGATTTTCTTTTCCACTTCCCGTCACCACCAAAATTATTTTAAATCACTTTAATGATATCAAAATTCACATCCATTTTCAATACTTTTTAATATACTTTGTTCAAACTGATATTAAAATTTACTACATCCTTTTGTTTACTTTGCACAACCATTCCGACAAAAACAACAATTAAATAACATTATGTTTTGTGAAATGTTTACCCTTCGATTCATTTCGAGTCTCATCGATTTATTTAATAAAATGTAAACAATGTAAAAATTAGTGTTATATTTCTTTTTTGTAATAATAAAACGCCGATTCGTGGTAATATATATCAAGTGCAAAATTAAACGTTTAACTATTTTGGAGGAGAACACAAAATGGAGCTTCGTGAGCTGGTGCATGAGCTGATTTCCTTATCAATCATTCACCGTTATCACATCACAAAATCGGCGTTGTCTGTCGGACTTTATTTCGGGCAACCCAATATGCTTGAATATGTTATTGAGCACGATTCCTGCACACAAAAAGAAATTGCAAAGGCAACACACGTAACACCTGCAAGTGCAGCAATCTCTCTTAAAAGAATGGAGAAATCAGGGCTCATTACCCGAAGGCACGACGAGAAGGACCCTCGTAAAAACCTGATTTCTGTCACAGAAAAAGGAATTGCATCATTACAGGAATTCCGTAAAATCTGTGACACCACAGATGAAAACATGTTCAAGGGCTTTTCTGAAGAGGACTGTCAGCTACTGCACAGCCTTCTTGTAAGGCTTCACGAAAACCTTGATTCCCAATCCCTATCAAAGGAAGAAATATGCAGCCTTTTGCAAAAGGCAAAAGAAAAGGAGGAGCAGCAATGATAAAACAACTTCTTTCATATGCTAAAAAATACAGATTTCATGCAATAATGTCACCCTTATGCATTATTTTTGAGGTGCTTATTGAGGTTACGATACCACTGCTTATGTCTGTGATTGTGGACTGTGGCATTCAGGGGCAGTCTCTTACGCAGAAGGAAAGCTTTGTTGCAGACATTCTCATTTCTTTAGGCTTCGGCAACAAAGAGGGTGTTGACCTTATTATTGCAACAGGTGGCTTGATGCTTGGTCTTGCATGCATCTCACTTCTGTGTGGTGCAAGTGCTGCATATTTTGCTTCAAAGGCAGGTATGGGCTTCGGTGCAGAGCTGAGAAAGGGCATCTTCAACAAGGTGCAGAGCTTCTCATTTTCAAATGTGGATAAATTCTCCACAGGCTCAATCATCACAAGAATGACAACAGATGTAAATATGATGCAGATGGCGTTTATGATGGCTTTGAGAATGGTCATCCGTTCCCCTCTTATGTTCATTATGGCAATTTCCATGGCATTCTCCATCAACAAAAAGCTTTCGCTTGTTTTCATTTGCATTGCACCTGTAATGTTTGCTCTTATTCTCATTATCGGCTCTGCAGCCCACAAGAGATTTACAAGAATGTTCAAGAAATACGACAAATTCAACTCCTCAATTCAGGAAAATCTCATCGCAGCAAGAGTTGTTAAGGCATTTGTCAGAGCAAAGCACGAAAAAGAAAAATTCAGCATTTCCAACAACGAGCTCAGAGATGCCTCAATCTTTGCCGAAAAGCTGATTATCCTCAACGGCCCGATTATGACAGTCTCCATCTACTTGTGCATAATCCTTGTTTTGTGGATTGGTGCACAACTGATTCTTGGTGGTTCAATGCTGTTGGGTGATTTAATGAGCTTTGTTACCTACATTCAGCAGATATTTATGTCTCTTATGATTATCTCAATGATATTTGTTTTGTCTGTTATGGCGAAGGCTTCGATGACACGAATCAGCGAGGTGCTTTCAGAGGAGCCACACATAAATGACAACAATTCAAATGACTCACTCACTGTTGAGGACGGCAGCATTGAATTCAGAAATGTCTGCTTCAAATACAGCAAGGATGCTGAAAACAATGTGCTCAAGGATATCAATCTCACCATCAATTCAGGCGAAACAATCGGTATTCTCGGTGGCACGGGCTCTGCAAAGACCTCCTTTGTCCAGCTCATTCCCCGTCTTTACGATGTAACCGAAGGTCAGGTGCTCGTTGGTGGCAGAGATGTCCGTGAATATTCTCTGGAACACCTGAGAAACAGTGTTTCCATGGTGCTTCAGACAAACCTTCTTTTCTCGGGCACAATTGAAGAAAATCTTCGTTGGGGCAACGAAAATGCAACAATGGAGCAAATCCGTAACGCTGCAAAAATTGCTCAGGCAGATGAATTTGTTATGAGCTTTCCCGACGGATACAACACCGATCTTGGTCAGGGTGGCGTCAATGTTTCCGGTGGACAGAAGCAGAGGCTTTGCATTGCAAGGGCAATTCTCAAAGAGCCAAAGGTGCTTATTCTCGATGATTCCACAAGTGCTGTTGACACAGCAACAGACGGAAAAATCCGTGAGGGTATGAAAAATCTTCTCCCCGACACCACAAAAATTATAATTGCTCAGCGAATAAATTCCATTCAGCACGCAGACAAAATTGTGGTGCTCGATGATGGAAAAATAAATGATATCGGCACACACGATGAATTGCTTCAGCGCAACGAAATATATAAAGAAGTATATGTTTCACAGCAGGAAAGCAAAATGGAACAATAAGAAAGGAGACAGATTATGGCTGAAAAACACAATGCGCCAAAGGGTCCTAACGGCGGACCGGGCAACAAAATGAAAATCGGCAAGCCTAAAAACACAGGCAAAACAATAAAGCGTCTTCTTTCCTATGTGGCAAAGAGTAAGGGTCTTCTTGCAATTGTGGTGCTTATGGTCATTCTTTCTGCAGGTGCAAATGTTGCAGGAACCTATCTCCTCTCTCCCATTGTTGACGAAATAGGCAGCCTTCTCTCCACGGGCTCAAGAGATATGAGCAAGGTTATCACATATCTTTTTGTCCTCGGCTGCATATATCTTCTTGGTGTGGCAGCACAGTACGGTCAATCAAGAATCATGCTCAGCGTGTCCCAGAAGACTCTCAACATTCTCAGAAAAGACCTTTTTGATAATCTTCAGGATTTACCAATAAAATATTTCGACACCCACACTCACGGTGAGCTTATGAGCCGTTTCACAAACGATGTTGACACTGTACGTGAAGCAATAAGCCAAGGACTTATTCAGACAATTTCATCAATCATTACAATTGTCGGCATATTTGTAATGATGCTTTCAATCAGCCCTGCTCTCACCTGCCTTATTATTCTTATGCTTTTTATTATGCTTAACATAATAAAGTTCATAGGAAAGAGAAGCTCCAACTATTTCCGTAAGCAGCAGGGTGCTGTCGGCAAGCTTAACGGATACATTGAAGAGCTTATCGAAGGGCTTAAGGTCGTTAAGGTTTTCTGCCGTGAGGACAAAACAAAAGAGGAATTTGCAGTAATCAATGAGGAATACAGAAAAGCCTCCACAAATGCTCATACCTTTGCAAGTATATTGATGCCTATCATGGGCAACATCTCATACTTCAACTTCACCCTCACAGCAGCTGTCGGTGCTTTCATCATCCTTAGCATCGGCACAGACCCATCTGCAGGCTTAAGCCTTTTCACGGGTGGCATCAAGGGTGTGCTCACAATCGGCTCACTTGCCTCCTTCCTCCAGTACACAAGACAATTCTCAAACCCCATTGCACAGGTTTCACAGCAGATGAACAGCATTCTTGCCGCCCTTGCAGGTGCAGAGAGAATCTTTGAGGTTATTGACACTCCTCACGAGGAGGATGAAGGCTATGTAACCCTTGTCAATGCAATTGTCAAGGAGGACGGAAGCATTGAAGAGGCCGGTGAACGCACAGGCGTATGGGCATGGAAGCACCCCCACTCTGCCGACGGAAGCATCACCTACACACTTCTTAAGGGCGATGTAAGATTCCACAACGTAACATTCTCATACGATGGCAAAAAGACAGTTCTCAAGAATGTTTCTCTTTACGCAAAGCCCGGTCAGAAGATTGCTTTTGTCGGATCAACGGGAGCAGGTAAAACAACAATCACAAACCTTATAAACAGATTCTACGATGTGCAGGAGGGCAAAATCACCTACGACGGCATCAACATCAAGAAAATCAAAAAGGATGACCTCAGACGCTCCCTTGCAATGGTATTGCAGGACACTCACCTTTTCACCGGCACTGTTGAAGAAAACATCCGTTACGGCAAGCTTGACGCAACACACGAGGAGGTTGTGGAGGCAGCAAAGGTTGCAAACGCACACAGCTTTATTTCAAGACTCCCAGAGGGCTATAACACAATGCTCACAGGAGACGGTGCAAACCTTTCTCAGGGACAAAGACAGCTTCTCTCCATTGCCCGTGCAGCTGTTGCAAACCCACCTGTGCTTATTCTTGACGAAGCAACAAGCTCCATTGACACCCGTACCGAAAGACTTATTGAAAAAGGTACAGATAAGCTTATGGAGGGAAAAACAGTTTTTGTAATCGCACACAGACTTTCAACCGTTAGAAACTCAAACGCAATTATGGTGCTTGAAAACGGAGAAATCATTGAAAAAGGCGACCACGAAACACTCCTTGAAGAAAAAGGAAAATATTACAAGCTCTACACAGGACAATTTGAGCTTTCATAAAAGAGCATTAACGCAGAAGCCACTCACATATAATTTTGTGAGTGGCTTTTAAATTGTTACAATATATTAAGATTTTGTAACCTTTATTGATTATTTTTTGTTTTTGTATATAATGGGGTTAATACCATAATAGGTTAATATGTTTTTTTCGTGACAAATACTTTCTTTTTGAGTGGTAATATAATGGAAAAATTATTGAAATCAGAGTCATCGCTGAAACGGCTTGAAGCCCTTCGTGCATTTCTCTTAAGTGAAAAGTGGATGGCAGTTCTCTTTGTGATTACGGGAGTTTTTGCCTGCCTTCACTCATTTTATCCAAGAAGCAGCATAGATATCTGGGGCACTGTGGTGCTGGGCTACATAACAGCCTTCTGCTTCATTGTCTCAGGAGACATCTTCACCATGCTTTTACCTGCACTGTTTACATATTGCATTGCAATACGGTGCTACAATTCCCTTGAAGAATTCAAAAGCATAATTCTGTTTGCTGTGCCTCTTGTGGCATCATTTCTCTTCAATATTGTTGCATATTCCAAAAGGCCAAGCACAAAGGGCTCACAATTCTGGCCGATGTTCTTTGTTTCGGTTGCTGTAACCATTGGTGGTGTGGGCGTTATCTCTGCAAAAGACTATTTCGCAGGTGCATCCATTTATAATATGCTTGGCATTGGCTTCGGCATGCTTCTTGTTTATTGCTATCTTTTCTCAAAAATTGAAACAACTGATAAATATTCTCTCATTGAAAAGCTCACAGAGCTGATGATTGTTGTCGGTCTGTTTATCTCATTTATGGTCTTTGCCCACTATGTAATAAATGTTAACACAGTTATTGATAAGGGTGGCATTTTCTACATCAGGTGGCGTAACAACGCCTCCACAATCCTTATGATGGCAATGCCATTTGCCTTCTTCTCGGGAAACAAAAAGCCATACACAGCAGTGCTCGCATTTATTTTCTATATTGCAATGCTTCTCACCGGCTCCCGTGGTGGTATGCTCTTTGGCTCAATTGAGCTTGTAATGTGCCTTGTAATGTTCATTCTTTATGATAAAAGAAGAAGGCTTGCATATGTGCTTATATGTGCTTGCTTCATCTTTGTGGCACTTATATTCCTGCCCGAAATAACCTCCTTCCTCAATTTCACAATACAAAGATTGTTCAAGGTGCTTAATCAATTCCTGCTTGGTGGACCTGACACAGAAACACGTGTGAGACATTATGCCCGAGGAGTTCAGGACTATTTCAACAATCCCGTCTTCGGTACAGGTCTCGGCAACCTCACCAACAGAGATATCTTCAAAAACAAGCCGGGCTCTCTTTGCTGGTATCACTGTGAGCCTATTCAGATTGCAGGAAGCTTCGGCACTGTTGGTATTGTTGCCTTTGTTTACCAGTTCATTAAGAGAAATATCTTAATCTGGAAAAGAGCAACACTTTTCAACATGACAATTTTCCTGTCATATATAAGCCTTGAGCTTATGTCACTTGTTAACCCCGGTGTCTTCTGCCCCGTACCGTATCTCCTTCTTGTGGTAATATATATGGTGGTTGTTGAAAAGACAAACGGCAGCAAGGAGCCTCAGGTTAAAATCCCGATTTTCCAAAAATACAGAGAAAAGAGAAGAGCACGCAAGGCTGCCAAAAAAAACGCATAAAAGAAAAAATTATCACCATCAGCTTTCACTGATGGTGATTTTATTTTACAGCTTTTCAATAAGAATATCTGCAATTCTCTTACAAGCAAAGCCGTCTCCGTATGGGTTAGACGCCTGACTCATTTTATCATACTCTGCCTTGTCCGTGAGAAGCCTTGTAAACTCATTATAGATTGTTTCCTCCTCTGTACCCACAAGCTTGAGTGTGCCTGCCTTAATGCCCTCAGGACGCTCTGTTGTGTCTCTCATAACAAGCACAGGCTTTCCGAGAGAAGGTGCCTCCTCCTGAATTCCTCCTGAATCTGTAAGGATAAGATAGCTCTTGTTGAGGAAATTATGGAAATCAAGAACCTCAAGAGGCTCAATAATGTGAATTCTTTCATCATCACCAAGAATTGCATTAGCTGTTTCACGGACAACCGGGTTCATGTGAATTGGATAAATCGCTTTCACATCGGGATTTTCATCCATAACCCTGCGTATTGCCCTGAACATATTTTTCATCGGCTCACCAAGATTTTCTCTTCGGTGGGCTGTTATCATTATAAGTCTGCTACCCTCTGCCCACTGAAGCTCAGGGTGAGTGTAATCATCCTTAACTGTTGTTTTAAGAGCATCTATTGCAGTGTTGCCGGTAATATAGATATTATCGGCACACTTGCCCTCTCTGAGCAGATTATCTTTTGAAAGCTCTGTTGGTGCAAAATTGAACTGACTGACAATACCCACAGCCTGACGGTTGAATTCCTCAGGATATGGCGAATAAATATTGTATGTGCGAAGACCTGCTTCAACATGACCCACAGGAATCTGAAGATAGAAGCAAGCAAGGGCTGTAACAAATGTTGTGGAGGTGTCACCATGGACAAGCACAACATTTGGTTTTTCCTTTTCAAGGACTTCTTTGATTGAATTGAGGATGTTTGTGGTAACATCGAAAAGAGTCTGCCTGTCCTTCATAATAGAAAGATCATAATCAGGCTTTACAGAAAACGCCTCAAGCACCTGGTCAAGCATCTGACGGTGCTGACCTGTAACACAAACCACAGTCTCCAGCTCACTTCTGCTTTTCAATTCGTTTACCAATGGACACATTTTGATTGCTTCCGGTCTTGTACCGAAAACAAGCATAACCTTTTTCATCGTGAAATCTTCCTTTTATTATCTGTATTTTTCAGCTTGAAGCATCATAAACTGCTTTCCCGCTGATTTTAATTCATTGTACTTATTCGCATCTCTGTATTTAAGGACCTTAGCGGGGTTGCCTCCCACCACAGCAAGAGATGGCACATCCTTTGTCACAACCGCGCCCGCAGCTACAACAGCACCCTCACCAATTGTCACCCCGGGTAAAATAATAACATTTGACGCAATCCACACATTTTCTTCAATAACAACCTTCTTGGCTTCTATTTTCTCGTCGAACGGAAGCATTCCCAGATCAGCACCGTCATAGTGGTGGTTTGCTGTTCTTATATCCACCTTGTCTGCAAGAATTGTGCCATTTTTTATAACACAACCCCCCTGCGCAAAAATGGATGTTCCTTCCCCTATCTTTACGTTTGACCCGATTTCTATATTTTCGGGAAGTCCGAATTTGCAGTTAGGCTCTATAACGACATTTTCACCCCTGAGCTTAAAGCTCACAGGCTTTGGATCAGCAATCAACCTATATAATCTTTTCAAATAGACAATAAATTTCATTCTCTTCACTCCGTTGTTTTTGAAGCGTTAAGCCCCTTCCAATTTGATAAAAGTTTTTTAATATTTATTGCCGCAAATATAACAGCCCAACAGCCACCAAGACCGATTGAAGCCACAATTGAAACCATACCGGTTAAATTACCCAGCAGGATATTTTTTACTCCCCAGAAGATAACGCCCAACACCACTGTTTCCAACAAATAAACAGCCATATTCTTCCAGGGGAAAATCCTTGTTATTGAAATATTTAATTGTTTTTTTGTATATACAAGCTGCACGCCGTTCATGGTCACCGTAGCAATAATTGTTGCTATTGCAGGACCTATAAAGCCGAAGGCGTGATACATTGCCACATTGCCAATAAGATTGAGCACCATAGAGGCAATTGAGCTGTAAAGAATAAGCTTTGTTTTGCCTGTGGCATTGAGCACTATTCCCCAATAAGTAAACCTGAAGAGTAAAATGCTGGTGTAAATCCTGAATACTGCGATTCCCTCGGGTGTGGCATATTTTGCCGAATAGAAAAGTGACATCACATC
>JAFODQ010000008.1 GCA_017380615.1 Clostridia bacterium
GAAAAAGCAAACATTGAAAAGAAAGCTGCAAAGGCAAAAATGAATTTGACCGAGTACATAATTGCGGCTTCCAACAAAAGCAAAATCAAGGTTGCAGAAGATACCACACCGTTGTTAATCGAGCTTAAGCGAATGGGTAACAACATAAATCAGATTGCTATGAAGATAAATTCAGGTGCAATAAGTTCATATAACTTCGCAGAGGTAATCGATATGCAACGAAAAATATATGAACAAATGCTGGAATTGGTAGGTAAAAGCTGATGGCAACATTTCAATATATCAAAGAAGCTAATCAAAGCATTGCAGCGATGAAAGGTCTCATCAACTACTGCACTCAGGATAAAAAAGTACATGATGATATCAGCCAAAGAAGATTGGTTGGTGGAGTGAATTGCGATGGTGAAAATGCCTTCACTGAGTTCATGGTAACAAAGAAAAGCTATGGCAAGGTGAAGGGTACTAACTTCTATCAGTACGTGCAATCCTTCTCTCCCAACGAAGATATTACACCTGAGCAGGTGCATAAAATCGGCTTGGAGTTTGCTGAAAAAGCATGGCAAGGTCATGAGGTTTTAGTCACAACTCATTCAGATGCTGACCATCTTCACAATCACTTTGTGATAAATTCCGTTAGCTTTGAAACGGGATTGAAGCTCAACCAACCACCCAATACTGTGCTTAAGCTTCGAGGTTTGAGTGATGAGATTTGCAAAAAGTATGGCTACTCTACTCTCGAAGCCTACACAGGCAAGGGTGATAATCTGTCAACAAGAGAGTACCGTTCCGCTCTGAATGGTGAGAGTTGGAAGTTCAGATTGATGGCTGACATCGATGATGCAATGAAGCGTAGCGGTAGCCGAAACGCTTTCATAAAAGAAATGAATAAAAAAGGCTACCAAGTGTTATGGACAAACGAAAGAAAATATATCACCTTCACTTGTCCTAATGGTAAGAAATGCCGAGATATAAAACTACACGATACAAAATATTTGAAAGGAAATATATCAAATGAATTACAGTACAGAGCAAAACAATATGGAAAAAAAGACGCCTACTATAGCGAGTCTTACACAAAGAAACTCGCAGAACATGCAGAGTCTTACGCAAAGCATGATGCCCATGATGGTTCCAATCCAAGAAAAGGATTGGGATACAATGCTGGATATTCTGCAGACCAACGCAGAGTTTTATCCGAAGGTGTTGGAAATGTTCTCAAAACTGATTACGGTACAACAGATGAATCACCTGCTGAAGGAGTGGTCGGAATTAGAGCAGGAAAAGTTCAATCAAGCACTGTCGGAAGTGGAAGAATTGATTCAAACCCAACAGGAAGCTACGGAGAAAATCCTTCAGGAGATGAAGAATTACGAGGAACAGGTTGGGAAGAAACTCGAAAAGATTACGAGAGATTCCTTGGCAAAGGGTTCGGAGCTGCGCAAGGAAATAGAGAAAGCCAAGGAGCAGCTGGACACAAGAACATTTCTTATCCACTTGGCGATAAGCGTGAGCTCATCGGCAGCGGTATCGGTAGTCTTGGGAATTCTCTTTCTTCAGTCTTCATAACTGATGATGAGGATGAGGAAGAACGTCGCAAGCGCATTCAGGCACAAGAAAATGGTCAGGA
>JAFODQ010000036.1 GCA_017380615.1 Clostridia bacterium
AACTACGCAAAACGAAATTCATCTCCGGTAAATGGGAGTATAGCTATAAAAAAGGATTTATCGGTTTTGTTGAATTGAATCGCACAAATGGTCTGGAAAAACAAATTTTATTTAAAACGGATTTAAATAAAACTGTCTTGTTCGAAAATATTCTACCCGCCTTAGCAAAAGGAATTGTGGTATTATTGCTTGTTGTAGCGGTGATAATAATTGCAATAAAGTGTAGAAACCGAGCCAAACGAATACATTAAGATAACCAATTAGCAAAACTATCAGGGGACGGCACAGGAAGGTAATAAGTAAGAGTGAATAGTTAAAAGTTTTCGGGGGCGATTTGTTCGCATTTCGCCCTTTGAAAAAATAATTTTTAACCATTAAAATCAAAACAGCAGGATGAAATTTCATCCTGCTGTTTGTTTTTGGTTTTATTTTATTTATCTGATATTGCCTGTGTTTGTTTTGAGTGTAACGTCGTGTGCGCCACCTTCAACAATACTTGTTGCACTAACGAGTGTGAGCTTTGCATCTCTCTGAAGGTCAGGGATTGTGAGCACACCACAGTTGCACATTGTGGATTTAACCTTGTAAAGGCTCTTTGTTACATTGTCATGGAGTGAGCCTGCATAGGTAACGTATGAGTCAACGCCTTCCTCGAAGGAGAGCTTTGACTGACCACCAAGGTCATATCTCTGCCAGTTACGTGCTCTGTTGGAGCCTTCACCCCAATATTCCTTAACATAAGTGCCATTGATGTTGAGCTTTGGTGTTGGGCTTTCGTCAAAACGAGCAAAATATCTGCCGAGCATCATGAAATCTGCACCCATTGCAAGAGCAAGTGTCATGTGGTAATCGTGAACAATACCACCGTCAGAGCAAATCGGAACATAAATGCCTGTTTCTTCAAAATATTCATCACGGGCAGCAGCAACCTCGATAAGCGCTGTAGCCTGTCCACGGCCGATACCCTTTGTTTCACGGGTGATGCAGATTGAACCACCGCCGATACCAACCTTGATAAAGTCAGCACCTGCCTCTGCAAGGAAACGGAAGCCGTCACGGTCAACAACATTACCTGCGCCAACCTTTACTGTGTCGCCATATTTTTCTCTGATGAAAGCGATTGTGCGCTTCTGCCACTCTGTGTAGCCCTCTGAAGAGTCAATGCAAAGAACATCTGCACCTGCTTCAACAAGAGCAGGAACTCTTTCTGCATAGTCTCTTGTGTTGATACCTGCACCAACCATGTAGCGCTTGTGGCTGTCAAGAATTTCCTGTGGGTTTTCCTTGTGCTGTGAGTAGTCCTTGCGGAAAACAAAGTAAAGGAGATTGCCCTTGTCATCTATAATGGGGAGAGAGTTAAGCTTGTGCTCCCAGATAATGTCGTTTGCTTCCTTGAGTGTTGTTGAAGCAGGAGCTGTGATAAGCTTTTCAAGTGGAGTCATGAACTCTGTAACCTTCATTTCAAGAGGCATACGGCTGATTCTGTAATCTCTTGAGGTTACAACACCGAGGAGCTTTCCGTTTGCTGTTCCGTCATCTGTAACAGCCATTGTTGAGTGACCCAGCGCATCGTAAAGGTTAACAACATCGCCAAGAGTGTTGTCAGGGCAGAGGTTTGAATCGGAAATAACAAAGCCTGCCTTGTAATTTTTTACTCTTGCAACCATTGCTGCTTCATCTTCAATTGACTGTGAGCCAAAGATAAATGACATGCCGCCCTCTTTTGCAAGTGCAATTGCAAGAGTGTCATTTGAAACAGACTGCATGATAGCTGAAACCATTGGAATATTGAGAGTGATTGGTGATTCCTCTTTGCCCTTTCTGTATTTACACAAGGGTGTGCTGAGATTTACATTGTTTGGAATGCAATCAGGACCTGTGTAACCCGGGATGAGCAAATATTCGCTGAATGTTCTTGAAGGTTCTTTACAATAATGAGCCATTCTTATCTCTCCTTTGAAATGTAATCATTGTTTCCTTATATTTTACTTTTTTATTCCCCCCGTGTCAACTATAAAATATAACGATTTAAGTCTGTTTTTTGGAGCCAAATTGTTGTATTATGCCATATTATGTGGTAATATTATAAAACAATTTATTTGCACGAGGTGTATTATGGCACATTTTGAAATTGATTTTCACGATAAAAACAGTGAACGCTACATGCTCAGCGGAAGAATCAATCAGATGCTCAGAGACCTGGAAGAGAAATTCCTTGTTGCTCAGAGTGTTTCCACAGGTGATTTTCTCTTCCGTGACGGGCAGCACAGCATTGAAGATATAGATAAGGGTGAGTGGAAGCCTTTCAGAGCCGGTGATGATTTCTGGGGCTATCACGAGTGCTACTGCTGGTTTAAGCAGACAGTTAAGATCCCTGAAGAATTTAAGGGTCAGCACGTGGTTTATAAGCTCATTCCCTATGAAAGAAGCTGGAACGAGGTTAACCCTCAGTTTATCATTTTTGTTAATGGTCACACTGTTCAGGGTGGTGACAGCAATCACCAGTATGTGACTCTCACAGAGTGCGCTCAGGGCGGCGAGGAGCTTGAAATTGCAATCAATGCATATTCAGACCCATTTGAGTGGAAGGGCAGAATTCAGCTTTCTGCACAGCTTCAGGTTATTGATGATGTGGCTCAGGCAATTTATTTTGATATCATCACCCCTCTTAAGGTGGCAAAATATCACGGTGAGGACAGCGATGCCCGTGTGAATATCATCAAGGCTCTCAATGAGGCTTGTAATATTCTTGATATCGACACCAACGACCGTGAGATTTTCCATGCATCTGCTGTTGAGGCAGGTAAATATCTTGATGAAAACCTCTATGGCAGGTTTGAGGAAGCAACATGCTGGAGCGTTGGTCACACACACATTGACGTTGCGTGGCTGTGGCGTCTTCGTCAGAGCAGGGAGAAGGCTTGTCGCTCATTCTCAACAGTGCTCAAGCTTATGGAGGAATATCCTGAGTATAAGTTTATGTCATCTCAGGCACAGCTCTATGACTATGTTAAGCAGGATTATCCCGAGGTTTTCGAGAAAATCAGGCAGAGAGTCAAAGAGGGCAGGTGGGAGGCTGAAGGCTCCATGTGGGTTGAAGCCGACACAAATGTAGCCTCGGGCGAAGCTCTTGTGCGTCAGTTTATGGTTGGTAAACGCTTCTTCCGTGATGAGTTTGGCGTTGATAACAAAATTATGTGGCTTCCCGATGTTTTCGGCTATTCAGCAACAATTCCGCAGCTTATCAAGAAATGCGGCATGAAATATTTCATGACAACAAAAATAAGCTGGAATGAATATAACAAATTCCCTTATGATACATTTATGTGGCGTGGAATTGACGGTACTGAGGTGCTTTCGCACTTCCCGCCAAGCTGTCACGCAACTGTGGACGAAAGAGAGAACTGGCAGACAACATATAACAGCAAGCTCCGTCCTTTATATGTAATCGGTGGCTATAAACGATATTCCCAGAAGGATCTGGGTAAAGATTATCTCATGAGCTATGGCTTCGGTGACGGTGGCGGTGGCCCGACAATTGAAATGCTTGAATACGGAAAGCGTATGGCAAAGGGAATTCAGGGCTGTCCCGTTGTGAAGCAGAGCTCATCTCTTGATTTCTTTGAACACCTTGACAAGCAGGTTTCAGGTAATAAACGCCTTCCCACATGGTGTGGCGAATTGTATCTTGAATTTCACAGAGGTACACTCACAAGCCAGGCAAGAAACAAGAAATATAATCGTAAGAGCGAATGTCTCTATCACGATGTTGAAACACTTTCTGCAATTGCAAACAAAGAGGTTGGTTTTTCATATCCCAAGGAGAGGCTTCTTGAAAACTGGAAGCTGATTCTTCTCAACCAGTTCCACGATATTCTTCCCGGCTCCTCAATCAAAGAGGTTTATGAGGACAGCAAGCAGGATTATGAAAATGTTCTTGCTGCAGGCTGTGAAATGGCAGGAAATGCACAGGGTGCTCTCCTCTCGGAAATCAACCTTGAGGAAGACAGCATTGTTGTTTTCAATACCACAGGCTTTGACAGATTTGATGCTGTTGTTACAGATATTCCTTGTGATGGTGAATTTGCACTCTTCGGCACAAACGGATATGAAATTCCGTATCAGAAAACTCACGACGGCAGGATTGTTTTTGTGACCGGTGTGCCTTCAAAGGGCTACACCTCTGTTGCTGTAAGAAAGTGCAAGCCATTCCCGTTTGAAAGCATCTGTGCAACGGAAAAGTCAGTTTCCACAGCAACATTTGATGTGGAATTCAACGAGGAATATAATATTTCAAAGCTCATTCACAAGGAAACAGGCAGAAGCGTTGCTCCTTGCGGTGAGACTGTGGGTAAGGTTATTGCATATCAGGACAGACCTCACAACCACGAGGCATGGGATATCAAATGCTATTTTGATGAAAAGAGCTGGGAGCTTGATTTCAAGAAGGCGGAGCTTGTTGAGGCAGGTCCTGTAAGAGCCGTTTATAAGGTTGAAAGAGCTTTCAGAAGCTCAAGCTTCACAGAATATTACTGCATCTACAAGGGTCTTGAAAGAATTGATGTGGATTACGAGGCAGATTGGCACGAGGACCATGTTGTGCTCAAGGCTGATTATCCCGTGGATGTCAATGCAACAAAAGCAACCTTTGACATTCAGTTCGGTAATGTGGAACGCTCAACAACCACAAACACCACCTGGGATTTTGCACAGTTTGAAGAGTCAATGCATAAATGGGTTGACCTTTCTGACAACAGCTTCGGTCTTTCAATTCTCAATGACTGTAAGTATGGCTGCGATGTGAAAAATGGCAGAATCCGCCCGACACTCTTCCGTTGTGCGACTAAGCCTAACACCGTTCAGGACAGAGAGTTCCATTCCTTCACCTTCTCAATCTATCCTCACGCAAATGCTGTTAAGGATTCCGATGTTGTGAGAGAGGCATATAATGTGAACTTCCCGCTCTATGCAATCCCCGTGAAGGCACAGCAGGGCACAATGGACAGTGAATATTCACTTGTGGCTGCTATGGATGATAACATTGTTATTGAAACTGTTAAGGTTGCAGAGGATGGCGATGAAATCATTGTGCGTGCCTATGAGACCTGGAATTCCAAGACCCCCACAGCACTTCTCTTCTGCGATGATATTGAAAGTGCAACAGAATGTAATCTTCTTGAGGAAGAAGATATTGCAGTAGAGTTTGCTGGTAACGAAATCAGCACAACCTTCAAGCCGTTTGAAATCAAAACATTCAAAATCAAATTTAAAAAATAAGGTAGAGTTATGAACAACACATTTTTTGCAATGGTTTCAAGGATGAAATACATTGACCGTTGGGCATTAATGAGAAATACCGAAAGCGAAAGCCTTGACAGTCACTCGAAAGAGGTGGCTGTCATAGCACACGCTCTTGCTGTGATAGGAAACAAGCGTTTCGGAAAAAGCTATAATGCTGACAGAGCGGCAGTGCTCGGTCTTTATCACGATGCTCACGAAATTATAACAGGGGATATGCCCACTCCGGTAAAATATGACAACGAAATTCTCACAAATGCCTTTAAGGCAGTGGAGGATGCAGCAAATGAAAAATTGATTGCCAAGCTTCCTGAGGATTTACAGGATGTGTTTTCCTCTCTTCTCACAGGGTGTGATGATGAGGAGCTTGCGCCTCTTGTCAAGGCTGCAGACAAGCTCAGTGCTCTCATTAAGTGCATTGAGGAAAGAAAGGCAGGTAACACGGAGTTCAG
>JAFODQ010000037.1 GCA_017380615.1 Clostridia bacterium
CTATTCGCTTATGCGAGTTTTATTTTCTTCGAAAGTGATATTGCTCCGCAGTGATATTCGGCTAAAGCCGAGTTGTTTGCGAATAGAATATCACTTCTGCCATAGGCAGAAATATCACATTTTGCAAAAGCAAAATATATCACTCCGTCATAGACGGAATATCACCACATTTCATTAAAATTTTTATTTTGTAATAGAACAGATAAATAAACAAAAACATAGATATCCTCACCATCCTCACTATTCCGCATAGGATAATGTGGGAGGTGAATTTTTTATGTCAACACCATGTAGATGCTGCAGAATCGGCTGTGGAGTTTTTGCTGTTGTTACAAGCCTTATTTTAGGCATAATCACTGCATTCCTCAGAATTACCGGCACCATCGCCCTTACACCTGCATTTTTGTGGGTAATTTTAGGTATTGCTGTTGTTTACCTTGCTGTAACGGTTATTGCTGCTACCAGATTCCGTAATGATTGCTGCGAAAGTCTGTGCAGCACGATTACTGCCCTGCTTACAGGTATTCTCGGTACAATTTTGCTTTCTATAGTATTCCTTGCAATAGAATTTGTAACAACAAGCATTATCGGTGCTATCCTTACAGGAGCGCTCCTTTTCTTCTTTTTCCTCACAATAACATCTGTGGCTTGCCTTGTGCGTTGCCTTTTTAATTGTGAAAATTAATGTGGTTAATATACAAGCCAAAACACAATCAACCGGACAGATTCTCTGCCCGGTTGATTTTTTACATTCAATTTTAAGAATATTGCTATTTACGATAACATTCCTCAACCACACTATTGAGAGTTTTTCTCTGCTACTGTATTACCATATCATAACCTCACAATAGTCATTTTATGATAAATCCCGTTTTTCAGGCTCAAGCATAATGGCATCACCTTTTATATACTGAGTTCAGTATAATAAATCCATCTTCTCTTGATTTTCACAGTTTGAAATGTATTTATTGAAAAAGCGTATTTATTATGTTACTATAAATTTTACCGTATGCAATATATGTGAGGCTATGGTTTTGTTTCTCTTGTCCGTCGGACTTTTTCAACTAAATGTGGACGTTTGAACAGTAAGCGCCAACATTGACTCGCTTATCACAAAAACATTAATGCATCCACCAAACCGCCCTGGAGCTAATAAAACAATTACCGTGAGGTGTACCTATGAAAAAATATGACATTGCAGCCTTTGTGTGGCCATCATACACCGGCGACGAAGCCCGTACACGAATTTTCTGGCCCGATGGAATCGGCGAATGGCAAACCGTCAAGGCTATGACCAACAAAGGATATGAAGGCTGCCGATGGCCTCGCAAACCTTTATGGGGCTATGAAAATGAAGCAGATAGCACTGTTATGGAAAAGCAGATTGAGTGTGCTGTTTCCCACGGAGTGAATGTTTTTATTTACGACTGGTACTGGTACGATAACAGACCATTTCTTGAAAACTGTCTCAACGATGGTTTCCTTAAGGCAAAAAACAACACCGATATGAAATTTTGTCTTATGTGGGCAAACCATGATGCAACTCACCTTTGGGACAAAAGAAACTCCGACAAGGATCTTACCACGGTTATATGGAGTGGCGTTGTAACACCAAAAATCTTTTCGGAAATCTGTGACAGAACAATCGAAAAATATTTCTCAAGAGATAATTATTATTGCATTGATGGTTGTCCTGTGTATATGATTTTTGATATTGACAACTTCATCCGCTCCTTCGGCACAAGTGATGAATGTAAAAAAGCCATTGCACAATTCAGGCAAAAAACCATCGATGCAGGCTTCAAGGGTCTTCACCTTCAATTTGTGCATTGGAGAAATCGTGTTTTCAGCTGGCTCAGCGACAATGATTCAAACAAGGGCATCACCTCTGCTCAGATGTACGACTTTCTTGGAGCAAATTCTGTTACAAGCTATAACTGGGGCTGCTCAACTGATTTTGACGGTGAGTATAATCAGGTAACAGAAAAATATTTAAATGCAATAACCGAAGAGTCTGAAAAGCTTTCAATCCCCTTCCATCCAAACATCTCTGTTGGCTGGGATAATAATGTGCGATTCAACAATTTCGTACCGGGTGTTGTTACCGACAACACACCTGAAAGCTTTAAGACTGCCTGCTGCAAGGTCAAGACTTTTGCTGATGAAGCAATGGAAAAGAACATTATGAAAGCTCCCTTTATCACAGTTAACAGCTGGAACGAATGGACAGAAACCAGCTATCTTCAGCCCGATGATCTTTACGGTTATGGGTATCTTGAAGCAATAAAAGAAGTTTTTACGGAGAAGTGACTTATGAACAAAACAAGCTATCTTTATGATATTCCCTACGGATGCCACGAAAGGCACAAGCTGGATTTATTCATCCCCCAAAAAACAACTACACCACACGGTGTAATACTCTTCATCCATGGTGGTGGTTGGCACCAGGGTGACAAAACCGGACACCGTGACGATATCAATCACTTTTCAAGCCTTGGCTACATCTGTGCCTCAATGAACTATCGTTATGTAGCTGAGAATATCAATGTTTTTGATGAGCTGGATGATATCACAGCTGCACTGAAAGCAATAAAAATAAAATGTCAGGAAAACATCTTTGATGTGGATAAGCTTATGCTGGTGGGTGGCTCTGCAGGAAGTCATCTTGCACTTCTTTATGCAGTCACAAGAATGAATGAGGCTCCCATAAAGCCTGCTGCCGCTTGTGTTTATTGCCCACCCGTAAAATGCTACACCGAAGATTTTCTTCTTGGTATTTTCGGCGAATTCGAGAATTGGAAATACGAAATTCTTTCAAAGTGCTGTGGTTGTAAGCTCACCAAAGAAACATTTCTTAATGACACACAGCAGAAGGCTCTCAAAAAAATTTCACCAATGGAATATCTTTCGGACAATTTCATTCCCACTGCTGTCTTCCATGGAAAAAAAGATGGGCTGATCCCCCTCAGACACATTGAAGAATTCACAGATCTTTTAAGTAAAATGGGTGTAAAGAATGATTTACTTATCTTCTCTAATTCATCCCATTCTTTGGATCAGGACCCCGATATGTGGGTAAAAACAAAAACTACCATTGCAGATTATGCAAACGCATATTTAAAATAAACTATAAATTTCATGAGGAGCTTTTTATGTCAACAAATAAAATCAGATTTGGTATAGTCGGCACCGGAACAATTGCCCACCGCTTTGCAAATGCAATAAAAAATGTTTCAAACGCTGAGCTTGTTGCTGTTGCATCAAGAACAAAGGAAAATGCTGAAAAATTCGGCGATGAATTCAATATACCGGTACGCTTTGATAGCTATGATAAAATGGCACAATCCGATGTTATTGACGCCGCATACATTGCTGTGCCACATTCAGGACACATTGATTGCTCCTGCCTTATGATGAGCAACGGCAAGCACGTGCTTTGCGAAAAGCCAATGGCCGTCAACACAAGTGAAGCTGTGGAGATGTTCCGTTGTGCAAAAGAAAACAACGTCCTTCTTATGGAGGCAATGTGGGCAAGACTTGTTCCCGGCACACTCAAAATGCTTGAGCTTGTAAAGAATGGAATTCTCGGTGATATCCTTGCTGTTGAAGGTAAATTCTGTTATACCATGGATGAGGATGAAATGGACCACCATGTTTTCAAACCTGAAAATGGTGGTGGATCCCTTCTTGATGTTGGTGTTTACGGCCTCAATTTTGCAAGTTGGTATTTAGGAAAAGAGGTTACAAAAATCAACGCACAGGCTGATTATTATAACGGAACAGACAGCCACACCTGTGTTCTGCTCAAATATAATAACGGTGCAATTGCCGATGTTTCAAGCGCAACTCTCCTAAGAAAGCCCAACGAGGGCTTCGTTTACGGAAGCAAGGGCTATGCCTATCTCCAGAGATTCTATGCACCACAGGAAATCAGACTTCAGTTCAACAATGGTGAAACTGAAACCATCTCCGTTCCATATGCCGGCAATGGCTTTGAGGAGCAGATAACACATTTTTCCGATTGTGTTTTGAAGGGCTTAAAGGAAAGCCCTGTAGTGACACCTGAACAGACACTGTTTATAACAAAACAAATGGATGAAATCAGACAAATTATCGGAGTTACATATCCGCAGGATAAATGAAGACACCTATGAGTAAATTTCTTGAAACATTCCGCGATTTTATTGAGGAAAACAACGGCAGGGTCTTCTCCGTTGCCGAGATAATCGGCAACAACCCACCCGAAAAAATTGAAATCAGAGAGAATAACGCATCACAAAATATTTATTCAATTTCAAAAATGTACACAGTTACAGCTGTCGGCATTCTTTGCGACAGAGGTCTTCTTTGCACAGAGGACACTGTGACAGATATTCTTGGTGATGAGTGCCCTGAAGGATATGAAAAATATTGGGAACAAACTACTGTTGATATGCTCATCCGTCACAGAACAGGCTTCCCCGGAGGTTTTGACACAGATGTGCTTGATGCATCCGTTTATCACCCTGACTATCTCAGGGAGATAATGCTTAAGAGATGGGTTTGTCCGCCTGACACCGAAAGACACTACGAGGATGCACACTATTATATTCTTTCAAGAATAATTAACAAGGTCGCAGGCAAGCCTCTGTTCCCCTTCTGCTGGGAAAACATTTTTCTCCCCCTCGGCTTCAAGGAAGCTGCATGGAGCTGCTGTCCGCACGGACACGCCATCGGTGCAACAGGGCTCTACATACGCTGCGAGGATATGATAAAGCTCGGTGCCGTTTACCTCAACAATGGTGAATATCAGGGTAAAAGAATCGTGTCACACAAATGGGTTGAAACCGTACTCCGAAGACAGTACGAATTCGCACCAAATAACATCAGGGATTCTTATAACAAAGGTGGTCTCAACGGACAGAATCTCCTTGTAATCCCCTGTGAAAACAGAGTGGTTGCATGGCAAGGCTATGACATTCACCCTGATGGTCCCGACCTTACAAAATTTGCAGCTGAATATAAAGATTAAAAAAACCGAGGTCTGACATGTGAACAAGTCCAGTAAAAACGGACAATAGAAAAAAACGACCTCCTATGGTAGAATAAAACTACCATAGGAGGAGTTTTTATGCCTAGAAATTATCTACATATAAAGGATTATGAAAAAGAAATACTCAAATTAAGAGAAG
>JAFODQ010000038.1 GCA_017380615.1 Clostridia bacterium
CCTCTGTAGCTTATGGGATTACCGATTTCATCATAATCAATTGTTTCAACTGTGGTTGTATTATCAGTATAATTGCTTATGGTAATATTTGTCAACAGGTTTTCCCAACCACAGTCTGAATCTGCAGAGAACACAATTAAACAAACAAACCCTGTGCAATTGACCTTCTGCATAAAACCACTTTTTTCTGTCAGAAGGCAAAAGATTCGGAGATTCTGTGCCGCAGGAACAAAATCCGAGATGACATTCGCTTCTTTTGCCTTCCGTTTATATATGACAAAAATTTCCAAATACTACACTTTTTTTGAAACCTTTTTCACTTTTGGTGAAATAAACAAATCAAGATGAGTTTCTTTGTGCAAAACAGCCGTAAATCAAAAACAGCGTTGTATCCCGCAGGATACAACGCCTGAAAATAAGTTTATTTTTCTCTCGGTTTTACATTAACTGAATAATATGTGTAATATACCACGAAGCCCGGCTTTGCACCGTTGGGCTTTTTTATATTTTTCACATCGGTATAGTCAACAGTTACCACTGTGCCTTCCCTTGCTGAACTATAATATGCTGCAATTTCAGCTGCTTCAACAATTGCATCGTCCGGGATTTCTCCACCCTCTGCAAGGAGCAAAACATGAGAGCCGGGGCACTTCTGTGCATGAAGCCACATATCCCCTCTCTTACCGGTTTTGAAGGTCAGCTTATCATTCTGAATATTATTTCTGCCCACAAGCACGGTCAAGCCCTGACTTGTTTTGAATTCAAGGGGTTGAAGCGCCTGCTTCTTCATCTGCTTCTTGCCCGATTTCTTCGTTTTGAGAAAGCCCTGAGAAACAAGCTCATCCTTAATTTCACCAAACTCTCTTTCAAGAGTGGCACGGGAAAGCATATCCCTTACGGACCGGAGATATTCTAAATCCTGCTCACCCTCTTCAATAAGCCTGATAAGCATATTCTCTGCTGTGCAAGCCTTGTGATATTCCTTATAAAGCCGCTGTGCATTCTGTGATGGTGTGAGAGCAGGGTCAACTGCTATTTTCACATTTTCATTTGTGTAGTAATTAAAAACCTCATAAGCATCAACACCCTTATCCAGCATATACTGTGAGGCTGTTATAAGCTCGGCTTTGATTTTTATTTCCTCTCTGTCTGCACATCTCTTAAGATCTTCACGCTGATTATTAAGCTTTCGTGCTGTTCGCTCAATGAGATTATCAATTGTTTTGAACAGCTCCCACGCCTTTGAGCGTGTCCTCAGATATCTGTCTCGCTCACTGTAAAAGCCTTCAAGTAACGAGAATACATTCTCCTTCTCAACAATTCTGAGTGCTTCACCGTACTGTGTGATTTTCAGGAAGCTGAATTCCATTGGCTTGTTTGCTTCATCGAGGATTATTGTGGGATTAACCTCACCTGTAAGAAGCATTGTCCTGAGTGAGCTGATTTCACCGAAAAGCTTCATTTTTTCTTCACCACGAAGTTCAGCCACACCCTTATCATCACCACAGACTCTGTATGCAATTTCTCTTGAAAGAAGCGGTGACACACCCTGGAGAGTTTTGATAATTGCTGAGGACAGCCTGACATTTTCAAGGCTGAAAATTCTCTCACAAGCCTGTGAAGGCTCAGCGCTTCTCAAATCGATTTTATCCTGTGGTGGAGGCAATTTATATTCTGCTCCGGGAAGCACAAGACGGTAGGAGGATGTCTGCGCATCCACACGTCTTAATGCATCGATAATTCTTTTCTTTTCATCATTATGAAAAAGAATAACGTTGCTGTGCTGTGCCATCACCTCAACAGCAAGTGTCAGCTTCACCTTATCTCCAATTTCATTGGTGGCATCAAAATTGAAAAACGCAATTCTGTCAAGCCCATATTGCTCAACACTGACAAGAGTTGCACCCACAAGCCACTTTCTGTATAGCATACACAGCATTGGTGGTGTTTGCGGATTTTCGGGGGTTTCATTCACCACACAAAAACGCGGGCTGTTTGCATCTGCTGAAAAATACAGCTTGTGCATACCACCCCTTGTTCTCATTATGAACACCAGCTCGTTCTTGCCGGGCTGGTGAATTTTATCAACCTTTGAGCCTGCAAGTGCATCATTTACAGCCTTGCACATAAAGCTCATATACATTCCGTCTAATGCCATAAAATATCCTTACATTACATATACTTCACCGGTGCAGGAAAAGAAAACTCCAGCTGCAAATCCGGAAATTTATTTCTTAAGATGAATTGAATGAGCATCATGCCATGCACCTCTGTTTCATAGTGCCCTGCACTGAAAAGGGAAACGCCCAATTCCTTTGAATCCAGAAACTGATTGTGCTTTGCTTCGCCCGTAATAAGTGCATCTGCACCAAGCTGTGCTGCTGTGTAAACACAGCTACCACCTGCGCCACCACAAAGAGCAACCTTGGAAATTGGTTTACCACAATCGGTATAAGAAACGCTACCACCAAGAGCTCTTTTAATGTTTTCTGCGAAAGAATCTGCACTCATTGGAGCAATCTCTCCGAGCTTGAGAAATTCATCTTCTTCAACATCATGTACATTTTCAACACCAAGCATAGCTGCCAGGCTATAATTAACGCCACCCTTTGCAATATCAAGTGGTGTGTGAACTGAAATAAAGGTTATGCCTGACTGCACTGCCTTATAGAGAACTGAATCTGATTCGATAGATTTCACACCATCGAATATCAATGGATGGTGTGTCAGCACAAGCTGTGCACCAACCTCTTTTGCTTTCTCAATAACCTCACTTGTCACATCAAGCGCAAGAAGAATACAGCTCACCTCATTATCAAGCGAGCCAACAGAAAGCCCTGTGTTGTCCCATTCAGCAGCTGTGGAAAACGGTACAGCTTCATCGATCAAATCATATATTTCTTTTATCTTCATTTTTTCACCTTATCTTTTTTGAGAATATCATATCTCACAATTGCAATAATTAAAGAGGACATTACAACACACTCCGTGACAATGCCTGCAACGGAGCCTGTTATTATGTTGAAAACAAGCCAGCACGGAGAGCTGGGGAATGTAATAAGTCTTATCTTTGTTTCATTCTTCATCCAATAGCTCACTGTGGTGAGAATCATGGCGAGTGGTGGCAGGAAGGAATACCAATCCTCCCAGGTAAGCACACCCGCAACCACTGAAACGATTATGAATAAAACGAGCCATAACGGACTTTTCGCCCACCTCTTATCGTTATTGATAAAGACAATCGACCTTGAAAGCCCAATAAAATTCAGGGCTGCACCCGTAAAGGCATCTGCTCCGTTAGTGATGCCCAGAAGTATGTAATGCATTATAAAGAGCAGTGCCGCACCTATCTGGAAACCAATTATTTTGCTGCGTTTGTTTTGCTGGAAACTTAAAAAGTTAAGCCCTGCTCCACAAAAGCCAATGCCCTGGGTTATTATTTCAATCATTTATGAACTCCTGTATTGCTGTGATTATTTCTGAAAGTGCCGAAACATCCTCACCCGCTGCCTTCAATGCATCGTGCTTCTTCTGAAGGCGGGCACTTTGCTTGCGAAGATGATTATGCGCATCCTCATTGTGAGGAAGCTTGCCAATAAAGCACTCTGCAGGGGTAAATTTCTTAGTCTGACCTGTATAAACAGCATCAAAGGTTATATAGCTCCTTCTTCCCTCGTGTGTGGCAATTTCCTCACCAATGGAATATCCGTTTGAAAACAAAAACTCTCTCAAATCCTCTGCCCTGCTTTGCGGTTGGAAAACAAAGTGAAGAGATTCATCTTTAACCCACAAAATTTCTGAAAGCTTTTCGGCAATGAGAGTTCCACCCATACCCGCAAAAACAATCTCACGGACATCGGTTGCCTTAAAGTTCTGCAATCCATCGGAAAGTCGCAATTCAATTTTATCCGAAAGACCACATTCTTCAACGGATTTTCTTGCATTTTCAAGAGGCATTCTGCCGATATCGGCTGCAATTGCCGCCGGGACCTTGCCTGTCTCGATAAGATAAATCGGAAGATATCCGTGGTCTGTTCCTATATCTGCAATAATGCTGCCGCCCCTTACCAGAGAAGCGACAGCAAGAAGCCTTGGTGTAAGATTAATGCTCATTATTCTGCAAGAAATTTGTTAATCTTTTCAACGAGCTCATCTGCATTCACACCGTGAACTGCACAAGCCATTTCAACTGTTTCGCCACGGGAAGCAGGGCAACCGAGACAGTGCATACCCATTTCAAGAAAGAATGGTGCTGTCTGTGGTGCTGCATCAAGAATATCACCGATAATTGTATCTTTAGTAATCTGCATTTTAATTACTCCTTTTCAATTTTTCTTTAGTATAACACACATTATAAAAAAAATAAACTATATTATGAAACTTTTTAACATATTTTCTTGCTTCTAATTGTTCGATTTTACAATTGATTTAAGGTGGCTGTAATGGTAAAATTAAAGTGTAATAATTTACCATATGCGGAGGCACATTATGTTACAGAAAGATTTTAATCCCGTTTTAAGATTCATGGTTGTCAGTGATGTCCACTACAAGGATGATCACTGCGTTGAAGAAGAGCGTATGGAAAAGGCTCTTAAAATTGCTTACAGATTAAGTGAAGAACACCCCACCTACAAAAGACTTGATGGTGTTTTTGCCGATGGTGACTTTGCTAACTCAGGCACAGAAATCCAGATGAGAAAATTCAAGAAAACTCTTGAAGACAATCTTAAGCCTGAAACAAAATACTGCCTTAACATGGCAAGCCACGAATATCACGGAGATGGTGTTGAAAACGCATACAAGCGTTTCACAGAGATTTTTGGCATCCCTGTTGATAACCATATCGAAATCAACAACTTCCACTTTATTCTCGTAAGCTCCTCTCACGGTTGCGAATATGAGCAGGATAAGGCAGATTTTGCAAGAGCAGAGCTCAAAAAAGCTCGTGCTGCCGACCCAAAGAAGCCAATTTTCTTCTTCCAGCACCCACACATAACAGATACCGTTTCAGGAAGCATTTACTGGGCAGATGAAACCTTTTATCCTATTCTTATGGATTATCCTCAGGCAATTGACTTCTCAGGTCACTCTCATGTCCCCATCAATGACCCTCGCTCAATTTTCCAGAAGCACTTCACCTGCCTTGGCACGGGCTCACTTTCATATTTTGAGCTTGATGAATTTGATAAATACTATGGCACATGTCCACCCAACAAAGAGGATTGTGCACAGATGCTTCTCGTTGAGGCAGATGCCGAAGGCAGAGTAAGAATTTACCCATACGATGTACTCACAGACAACTTCTTCCCATTCGTTTGGGAAATTGACGAGCCATGGAATGTGGATTCCTTCAAATACACAGATGCTCGTTACAAAACAACAGAGGCTCCGTATTTTGAGAATGCTGAAATTTCAATCTCCGACATTACAGCAGACGGATTCAAGATTACATTCCCTCAGGCAAAGGTTACAAAGGAATATGTAAATGACTACAAAATTGTAATCAAGGAGGCTGACTCAGGTCTCACAGTAAAGCAGGCTTGCTTGTGGAGTGAATATTATTTCTACAATATGCCGCAGACCCTCAGTATCGCTTTTGATGGGCTTGACTCAAACAGAGAATATACCATTAATGTAATTGCAGGCTCCTTCTGGAACACGTTTTCAGAGCCCATCTCAGCAACTGTTAAAACTAAATAAATTCAGGAGAAAAAATAATGGATAAGATTTTTGTATCAGGCATGAAATTTGTTGACGAACACGGAAGAGAACGAATCTTCAGTGGTATGAATGTTGTTGACAAAAAAGAATACTTAGCAGATAACCCATCATACGGCTACCCTGCTGAAACCTTCCCCTTTGAGGAATTCCGTGCAAGAGGCTACGATATAATCCGTCTCGGTTTCACATGGGGTGCAATGGAGCCAAAGCCAGGCAAATACAACGAACAGCTCATTGAATCACTTTGCGCCTTCCTTGATAAATGCGAGGAGCATGGAATTTATGCATATCTTGATTGTCATCAGGATGTATGGTCTCCTCAGTGCTATGGCGATGGTGCTCCACATTGGGCAACAATCACAGACCAATTCAAGCCAAGGAAGCCGATTGCTGTGTGGGCAGAACCATATTTCTACGGAAAAGCTTGTCACAGAGCATTTGACAATTTCTGGGATAATAAAAAAATCAACAGAAAAGGCTTGCAGGATTACTATGCAGATATGTGGAAGCATGTTGTTAAAGCCACAATGGATAAGCCTGCCCTCTTCGGCTACGATTTCTTCAACGAGCCATTTCCCGGTGCCGATGGTGGAAAAATATTCAAAAAAATCATTGCAGGTCTTGTAAAAACAACCATTACAGATAAGCGTGTTAATATTCTTGAGCTTGCAAAGGTTGGTCTTTTCAGCAAGGAAAAGCCAAAGGCTCTCGACCAATACCCGGGTGAGGTTTTCAAAAACATCACAACCAATTGCAATGAGCTTGTGAAAAATTTTGACGAAAACAGATACTCACCTTTCCTCAGCAAGATGACAAGCGCGATAAGAGAGATAACCGACAAGGGAATCATCTTCATGGAAAACAACTATTATTCAAATATGGGTATTCCTTGTTGCAACAAGCCTGCATCTGTCAACGGTGAGAGAGAGTCTCAGCAGGTTTTTGCTCCACATGCATACGATCTGATGGTGGACACACCTGCATACAAATATGCAAGCAACTCCCGTGTTGGCATGATCTTTGATCAACACCGTGCAACACAAGAAAGACTACAGGTCCCTTGCCTTGTTGGTGAATGGGGCTCCTGTGCAGAGGGCGATGGCTGGTATCCCCACATTCGCTTCCTTCAGGATAAATTTGATTCCTACAAGTGGAGTAACACTTACTGGTGCTACTTCGACGGAATTCTTGAGCAGGACTTCATGAAGGTGCTCACGAGACCAAGACCAAAGGCAGTTACAGGTGAAATTGTTTCCTATAAATATAACCATGATGAAGGCGAATTCAAGCTTAAGTACAAGCAGGATAAGAAATTCAAGGTTCCCACAGTGGTTTACGTTGACAGAAAGCCAAAGGAAATCGAATGCGACGGCAAATATGAAATAATTGAGCTCCCCGGAAACATTGGTTATGATATCGAATTCAAAACCGATATCGGTGAGCACGAAATCGAAATTGAATTTTAATCAGACTAAAGGAGGCGTGAATATGAACAAGGTTATTACAATCAGCCGTGAATTTGGCAGTGGTGGCAGAACCGTAGGAAAATTAGTTGCCGAAAAGCTGGGCATCCCCTGCTACGATCAGGAGCTTATTCAGAAAATTGCCCAGGAAAGCGGTTATTGTGAAGAATTCATTGCTGAAAAAAGTGAGCACAGCAACAGCAAATTCCTTTCAAATCCATTCGCCTTCCGAGACTATTATGGCAATTCCATTCAGGATAAGCTGTGGCTTGCACAGCTCAAAGCAATTGTTGAGGTTGCAAACAAAGGTCCTTGTGTTATCATAGGACGATGTGCAGATTTCATTCTTGACGGCACAGCAGACCTTTTAAAGGTTTTCATTCACGCCGATAACAAATCAAGAGCCAAAAGAATTGTTGAGCAATACGGCGAAACAGATCAATCTCCCGAAAAGCGTCTTAAAGAAAAAGATAAACGAAGAGCTGCATATTATCAGGTTAACACTGATAAGAAATGGGGAGATATGAAAAACTACGATATCGCCCTGAGCACCTCTTCACTTTCGATTGAGCAATGCGCTGAAATCATTGCACAGCTTTATAACACAAAATAAAACAAAAAAGATTGTTGGTGTGAAATGAACAAGTCCAGTAAAAACGGACAATAGAAAAAAGAGACCTCCTATGGTAGAATTAAGAAACTACTATAGGAGGTTTTGTTATGCCCAGAGAATACAGACATATCAAACAGTATGAAAAAGAAATATTAGAATTAGGAGA
>JAFODQ010000039.1 GCA_017380615.1 Clostridia bacterium
CTCCTAATTCTAATATTTCTTTTTCATACTGTTTGATATGTCTGTATTCTCTGGGCATAACAAAACCTCCTATAGTAGTTTCTTAATTCTACCATAGGAGGTCTCTTTTTTCTATTGTCCGTTTTTACTGGACTTGTTCAACGCCAGGAGCCTTGTTTTTTTACATTATGTTTTCTGATAGTATTATCTCATCCTCTGTGAAGGTTGCAATTATTCCATTTCTGTGCGCCGTAGCAAACACGGGGACCCTTGCAACCATTGTAAGATTCCATTTTACATTAGGATAAATTTTTCCGATATAGTTTGTGCATATTGCGATTTCCGGCTTCAGTGTCCTCAAAAAGTCAGGAGATGATGAGCCGAAATAACCATGGTGACCGATTTTCAGTAAATCGATATCACCGATTTCCTCTGCGTAAATCATTTCAAAACCGTCTCTGTTTGTGAAGTCTGCAGCGAGAAAAGCTGATCTGCTTCCCTTTGTGACTCTGACGCCGACACTGTTGTTGTTTTCGCCGGTTTGCAGCTCAACAGGTGTTTCGGTGTTGAAAAAACGCATGGTGAAATCACCGAAGGTGAAATCTTCACTGGATAAATCCTGAATGAGAGGAATTTGCTTTTGGTTTAATGCTTCAATGATTTTGTTATAGGTGTCAAGGTTTCCCCAGGCTTCGGAGTCAATGTCTGAGGTGGAATTGGCGTTATATCTCTTGATGAACGCTCTTCTGATTGAAATATCCCGGTCATTTATTATTGGGAGAAAGTTTCCCGAATGGTCATAGTGCATGTGTGTGGCAAGAATAAATTCAAGCTCAACCTTGCCTGTTGTGTCTGCACAGTGTTTTTTCAGGTAGGCAATAACCTCTTCCTCGTAGCCCTTGTAGGCTGTTTTTCTTCGTGGGTTGTTGTTTCCTTCACCAGAATCAATTAAAGCGAATTTTCCGTTGCTTTCAATGAGAATGCAATCAGAGTTTGCTGTGTTGAGAAAATGGATTCTGTCGGCAGTGTTGTCATCACCAAAGCTTTCTTGTGCTATCGGTGTTTCAAAAGCCAGCTTGTTGTTTATGCACACAACGGCAATATCAAGTACAAACACACTCACCATGACGGCTGTTACAAGCCACGTGGCAATAACACGAATCAGCTTCTTTTTATTCTTCATTTGCTTTAGCCTCCTTTCTGAAAATGAGGCTTGCAGCTGCTGAAATGAGCACCGCTGTGAAAGCATCAGCGAAAACAAAGCTTAAAGCACACACAAGGAATCCGATTATGGATACCAATCTTCTTTCCTTGGTTTTAAAGACCTCTGCGATTTTCTTGAAGGGAAGGCTCTGCCATGCCAAAACAATGAGCATTGAGCCTGCACAGTGAACGGGTAGCCTTGCGAATGTGGCAGGAAACAGAAGAATTGCACCAACAGATATCAGTGCCATGACGCAGCCACTCAGAGGAGAGAAGCCATCTGTGTGGTATGATGCCACAGGAAATGTAGGTATTAACGGAAGTGCTTTTTGGTGTGATTTCTGGTTAGCTGCCGTAAATACAAGGAAGAAAACCACAGCACCCTTGATTACCGTTGATATCTGCGAAGCTGAATAGGATGAAATAAATTCCTTTACACTGAAATCCGTCACAGGTGTGAGGCACAAGGCCTCATTGATTGTTGTGTAATCCTTTTGAGGGTTAAGAAATAAATTTAATATGAAAGGTATTAATATTGTTATGAACGGAGCCGGTATAATTCTTCTGAGCTTTCTGAATTTAAAGGGATATGTTATCATTGTGAAAAGTGTGATTGTTCCCGTGAGAAGTCCCATAAAATTCGGGTGGAAGCCAAGGGAACGGTAGCTTTTGAGCATTTCAAGGGGAGTGCTGCCAAAGGCACCGATGCCGAAATAAGAATTGGTGAGAAGTATTGTTGCACCAAGGCAGATACCAAGCGCTGCGCCTGAAAAAACAAAATCAGGGATTTTGATTTTCTCAAGTGAGGTTCCGAAAAGACAGCAAAGACAAGCACCTGTTGAAACGGCGAAAATTGCTCCGAAGAAGGATCCGCCGAAGCACACAAAAAAGAACGGAACAATAAAAAGAGGGTGGGGGGCAAAAATGCTTCTCTTTGATAAAACGGAAATGATTGTACACCAAAGCACACAAATAAGCACGAAGAAAAGACCCTGACCTGTAACGGCACCGAAGCAGACACAAAGTGAAAGTGTCAGCAAAAGTGCGCTCAAGCCGGAGCTTAGCTGCTGTTTAATTGTGAGCTTTTTTGTTTCTTGAGTCATAGGAATTTCCTTGTAGAAATGTATTATGGAGTTATTTTACAATATTTGCCCGAAATAAACAATAGAGATTTCAAAAATATCCACTGTCTTATTATTTGTAATTGCACTAAAAATGTTGACATTTGCTAAAACATATCTTATAATGATAGAGATTAAAATGCGAAAAGGAAACGGAGTGGGCAAAATGTTGTCAAACTTATCACCTGTTAAGAAAATTGTTCTTGGTCTTGCAGCTATGTGTATCGTAGTGGCAATCATCACTGCAAACAATCTCTCTTCTGTTATGATGCTTATTGCGGCACGAAATAACCAGAAGGCTATTGAGGCTCAGCAGAACGCACAGCCCGGCTATGTTCAGCAATCTCAGCAGAGCTCAGGCACAAACACACAGTCGAATAACAATGTGAGCACAAATAACAACGCTGGCACAAACACAAACAACAACTCAGGCAGCACATCAACAGATGCTAATAAGCCTGCAGATAACAACCCGGCAGCCGGTACAGCAACAGGCACAAAATCAGTTGCAGAAATAGCTGATATGTATAACAAGGCTGTTAACAATGCAAAGGCAAAGGCTACAATCACTCGTGTTAAAGACGGTGCTACAAACTACAACAACATCTTTGAAGCTGGCGGACTTTCAAGCGCAGGTAAATCTCTTATGGGAATGTTCATGGTGGGCAGTAAGGATGAAATCCAGGCAAAGAACGAGCCTTGGGATAACGCAAAATTCCCACCCGAAAATGCTCAGGCAGCTCTCACAGCAGACGGAATCGCATCTGCAGAGTGTAAAGAAGAGGGAGATTACTACATCCTCACAATCAAGGGTAAGGATGAGGTTAATCCAAAGTCAGGTGGTCCCGGTGTAGGCTCTCTTTGTGGTGTTATTCAGGAAGAGACAATCACAGGCTCAATTAGTTCTGTGCCCGGTCTTTCACTCAGCAATATTTCAATCGCATACGAAAATGTTGTTACAACAGCTAAAATCGAAAAATCAACAGGCAACCTTGTTGCTCTCACAGTTGATGCTCCTTGCATTCTCCAGCTTTCTGCAAAGCTTGCAGTTATAAGCATTGATAATGCGAAGGTTGGTATCGGTGTTTACACAGAGTACACACTTGCTTACTGATAAAACTGAAACAAAACACCGTCTTCGGACGGTGTTTTTTAGTCTCGGAGAACAGAGAAGGAGGGAAGCAAAGTGCCAAAGGATATTTTATCAGCACAGGGCATAGAAGACTTATTGTGTGAGAATTTGAAGGGAAAAATTAAAATAGATATAAGAGAAACAGTCGGCTCCACTAATGATGAGCTTAAAGCTCTTGCCCGTGATGGCGCCAAGGAGGGGTATCTTCTCATTTCCGAGCATCAGACAGCAGGTAAGGGACGAATCGGCAGAAGCTTCTTTTCACCTGATGGCACAGGAATATATATGAGCCTTCTTCTGAAGCCGGAGCTTTCTCCTGAAAAATCAACTCTTGTGACCTCTGCCGCCGCAGTTGCGATGTGCAGAGCAATTGAAAAAATCAATGGTGAAAATCCATCCATAAAGTGGGTCAATGATATCTTCTGCAAGGGCGAAAAGGTTTGCGGAATTCTCACAGAAGGAAGTTTTACCTCACAAGAAAAGCTGGACTATGCAATTGTGGGTGTGGGAGTAAATCTTTATACGCCTCGAAATGGCTTCCCTACTGAGCTTGAGGGTGTTGCAGGGGCTGTGCTTGACAAGGTATCTGAGGGTAAAAAAAATACTCTTGTTTCAGAATTTATCAATGAGTTTTTCCGTCTTTATGACAGACTTTCAGAAGCTGTTCATATGGATGAATACAGAAAAAGATGCTTCGTTTTAGGTAAAGAGATTTTCATCCTCGGGCATGAGGAGAGAATACCTGCAAAGGCGATTTCCATAGATGATAATTGCAATCTTGTGGCGCGGCTTGAAAACGGTGAATTGGTGACACTTGGCACGGGAGAAATTTCAGTAAGACTTGTTCACCTTTAACAATAAACTCGGTTATAAATCGTCAAAGTAAATGATAAAAAAATGATATTAACTATTGCATTTCTTATTATAATGTGATAAAATCGGTTTGTATATATAGTAGTGTATTCTGCTATTGGTATCTCACATTAGGAGGATTAGTATGAAAGCAACTAAAAGAATTGTTTGTCTTACACTTGCTCTCATAATGACAGCGCTTGCATTTATCATGCCTGTTTCAGCGGCAACAACAGTTCCGCTCATTATGATTGACGGTATAGGAACAACAAAGCTGTACAAGAATTTTGGTACAGCAGAAGAAGAACTGGTTTTCTCAGGCGATGAGGAGTTCATCACAGGTATTATCGAAGATGCAGGCGGAGCATTGCTCGGTGGTCTTATCAGCTTCGGTATCGGTAACAAGGATTTTGATGCACTTGCAGACAAGGTTATGCCTGTTGTAAATAAGTACATCTCACCAATCGGCTTTAATTCTGACGGAACACCTGTTGATCCGACAATCGGCTTCTATAGAACAACTGAGCCAATCTCCAAGTACACAGAAGAGGAAAAGGCAAACTTGAGTTCATTTGCTCTTGCTTACGCTGAGAGAAATGGTGAGGAGTATGTTTATAACTTCACATATGACTGGCGTGCAGATCCAATTGAAAATGCAGAGCAGCTCAAGGATTTCATCACTGAGGTTAAGGCAAAAACAAATAGCAAGCGTGTTAATATGGTTGCTATGAGCCAGGGTTCAACAGTTGCTCTTGCATATCTTAATGCTTATGGTGGTCACCACCTTAAGAATATTGTTTTTGCAGCACCTGCATGGCAGGGAACAAGCACAGTTGGTGATGTTGTTACTAACAATATTGAGCTTGATGCTTTCACTCTTGAAAACTATCTTGTTCAGCTTGCAAATGGTAGTGCAACAACTCATATTGCTGCATATATTCTTGCATTTATCGCAACATACGATGGTCTTACAAAAGAATATCTCGGTGACTTAAATGCTTTCGCTACAGGTCTTCTTCCTCGTACATACACAGATGCATTCATTCCATATTTCGCAGGTATGCCTGGAATCTGGAGCCTCTGCCCTGCTGAGTACTATGAAGTTGGTAAAGAGTTCATCTTTGATTCACACGGTGTAGCTATTGACCCTGCTTACGAGGCTAAGATTGATGCTTACCATCAAATTCAGGTGAATGCCAAGAGCATTGTTGAAAAGGCAATGGCAAACGGTGCAAATTTCTACATCGTTTGTGGTTATAACTGTCAGAATGCTCCGATTTCACCTCGTTACGAATCAAGTGATGGTGTTATTGAAACAGAGTATATGTCAGGTGGCGCAACTTGTGCAGATTACCTCAAGGCTCACAACGATTGGGGCAGAATCTATAATCAGAAGATTAAAGATGGTCACAACCACGTTTCTTGGGATTACAAGGTAGATGCTTCAACATGTATGTTCCCTGAATACACATGGTTCATCAAAAATCAGCAGCATAACAACTATAAGCTTGAGAATGGTACAATGGATATCGTTATGTGGCTCCTTGAAGGTGACAACAGAGTTACAGTTACAACTGATACGGTTAATTACCCTCAGTTCTGGCTCTATAACACATACAAGAGAACAACAAAGGCTATGGTTAACGATGAGGTTTTAGGCGACCTTGACTCAACAGGTGCTGTAAACACAATTGACGCAAGAGTTGCTCTTAAGCTTGCTTCAGGTCAGCTTCAGCCATCAGATCTTCAGTATCTCGTTGGTGATATCGACGAAGATGGTGAGTTCTCCACAGAAGATGCTCGTTCAGTTCTTTCAATTGCTGCAGGTCTTCCTTGCTAAAAGATACCAATACTAAATTATAAACAAAACCCCTCACTCAACGAGTGAGGGGTTTTTTATAAGGAGAGCATCCACGGGGTGCTCTCCTTATTCTTTGATTGTTTATTTTATTTTCATTGTCAGTTCAACAACGCGCCTTGCCGTCTGTTGCATTTCGCCAAGGGTGATGCCGTGCTTTTTGCCATAGGTTTTAAGAAGTGTTCCGTCGGGTTTTTTCCTGCCTGCCCGGTTGCCGCCGGGCATCAGCACATCCACTCCGGCTCTCACTCTATATGCATTGTCTGTCATCTCGGGGAATTCGGGACTCTTTGAGTTTTGCATCCACCAGTCTGTCATTACAAGACCTTGGAAGCCCCACTCCTTACGGAGTATGCGAGTGCAAAGGTCATAGTGATAGTGACCCCAAACACCATTGATTTTGTTGTATGAGGTCATTATTGTGAGAGGCTGTGCTTCTTTTACACAGATTTCAAAGCCCTTGAGATAGATTTCTCTGAGTGCTCTCTGCGAAAGACGGGAGTCTGTTTTGTTTCTGTTTGTTTCCTGACTGTTGCAAGCAAAGTGTTTTGGACAAGCAGCCACACCATTTTTCTGCACGCCCTTAACAACAGCAGCTGCAGTTTTGCCTGTGAGGAAGGGGTCTTCAGAATAATATTCAAAGTTTCTTCCGCAAAGAGGGCTTCTATGGATGTTCATTCCGGGAGCAAGAAGAATGTGTGATCCTTTCTCAATCATCTCGCCACCGATCTTGTTGTAAATCTCCTCAGCCAATTCAAGATTCCACATGGAAGCAAGGCTTGTGCCGATCGGAACAAGTGAACAGCATGCACGGATTCTGATTCCTGAAGGACCGTCTGTGGTTGTCAAAGGCTTAATACCCTTATCACGCAAGCTTTCAAGCACACCACCCATTACACCTGCGTTGCCTTTATTGCCTAAGGGACTGTCCATTGTGTAGTCTCCCCGGCTGATTGCCTCAAGCTCCTTGGGAGATAGCTGGGCGATAAATCGCTCCATAGATTCTTTTCCTGAAATAACATCATCTAATTTGATTCCACAATCACCGATGTAGTTGTAGCTTTGTGGCAGATTATTGAGAATCTCCTCTCTGAGATTTACCTGAGAAAGTGTCACGGGAGTCAGTATTCCATTTTTACCCATAATGTCAAAGCTTTGCGTTGGTGCGCAAGCCTGGGTAAGTTCACTTAAGACAACAGTTTCGTCAATGGTAAAAGAGAAAACCTTTTGTGCATCACGAACATTGGCACCAACAAAGAAATTATATTCACCCTCTTCAAGCAAATAAGCGTTTTCTGTGCCTGAAACACCACTGTCATCAAAGCTTGCAAAAGAATAAAATGGAATTTCAATTGTAACGGTGTGAGTATCGGCAGGGGAAAGTGAAGGTGTTTTGGTGAAGCCACACAGTACCCTTGCAGGCTTGCCTAAATTCCCCTGAGGAGCCTCGCAATAAACCTGGATAACATCTTTACCACAGGCATCACCAATGTTTTCGGATGTGACGGTAAGTGTTACAGTGTTGTTTTCTACCTTGCTTTCATTGAGAGTGTTTTTGAATTGTGTGAAGCCGAGACCGAAGCCAAATGGGTAAAGTACATTTTCCTTTGCAAAGGTTTCAAAATACCTGTAACCAACATAGATATCCTCAGCAAAATCATTATATTCCTTTTCTCCGAAATAATCTGCACAAGGATAGTTTGAGTAATCATCTGCAATTGTGTCGGTGAGTCTTCCCGAAGGCTCCTGGATTCCGAAAATAACGTCTGCAACAGCATTTCCGCTTTCCATACCGCCCTGGTATGGCATAAGCACAGCAGCCTTGCCGAAAAGATGCTTTTTTTCCCAGGACATATCCATTATGCTGCCGATATTGAGAACGATAACAGTTTTCTCAAATGCTTTTGAAGCTCTTTCGATAAGCGAGCTTTCATCATCCGTGAGATAATAACTGCCCTTTGAGAGGAGGTTTTCTCTGTCTTCGCCTGCAGAGCGACCTATGACAATAACTGCACATTCACTTTCGGCTGCAGCCTTTGAAATGAAATCGTCGCTGACGGGCATTTCGTTATAATAGTGTGGCCAGTGTCCCCAAAAGCCATGGTCGGGGGGATTTTTCCCGCACCATTCATGGTAGGTGGAAGCAACCTCTTCATTTACATTTGCTCCAATATTTCTGAAGCCTTCCATAAGGCTGACGGTGTAGGGCTTTATAACATCTCCGCCTGAACCGTAGCCCACATACATATAATCATTCTGAACTCTGCCGAAAACAGCAATTTTAGTACTCTTTGAAAGAGGGAGAACATCATCGTTTCGCAGAAGGACAGTTCCCTCTGCCCCTGCCTGGCGTAATAATTCGGGCATACCCTCGGTGACAATTTTTGGAAGGTCACCTGTTTCACTGCTTTCGTTCTGTGAAAGACGATTGATTAAAAGACCGATTGTGTTAAAGGCTTTTCGCTTTGTTTTTTCAAGAAAATCCATTGAAAATCCTCCGTTGATAGTAGTGTATTACATAAATTATATATTCTTTGGGGTGTGAGGTCAAGAGTATAAAAATAAGAGGTGGCAAACCACCTCTTATTTAACTTAAAAGCTTATTTTTTCGCTCTTCGTATTCTTCCTGAGTGATTTCACCATTTCTGAGCTGCTCCTTATATTCAGCAAGAATCTCACTGATCAGCTTTTCCTTTGAGGGTGTTACCTTCGGATTGGTATCATTGGCTGTTTTACTTATCTTTTCAACAAAAACCTCTTTAGGTACGCTTTTTCTTTCGTAATTTTTAATGTCGGAAAGGTTGCACTCCTTTATAAGTCTTTTAAGAGTGCTCCTTGCTCTTGCTTCATCGGATCTTTCTAAAGTGAATTGTGTTGCGTTGATATCAATATCTGTTATCAATCTTTTGCCATTTACGATAAAGCAGAAGGCAGGGACTTTAAGTAGCTTTGCAGGTCTCATTTCCACATCTGTGATATCGGAAAAATTAATTTCCATAGATTTAAGATGCATTGCTTGTGCAAATGAGCCGCTTCTGTCAAAAACAATCTTTTTATTATCAAAGTCGAAGTCAACAAAGCCAAGGTTAAATGTAAACCTAACAATATCAGACATGGTTTTCCTCCCCAAAAAATAAAAAGTGATAGCTTTAGATTATCATAAAAAATATATAAATTCAACAAAAAGTCAATTTTAGGTTGTTTTTAGTGAAGAGTGAAAAGTGAATAGTGAAAAAGTAAAAACCCGAATGCAAAAGCATTCGGGTTTTTGGAGCTGATAACCGGATTTGAACCGGTGACCTCATCCTTACCAAGGATGCACTCTACCTACTGAGCTATATCAGCATCAAACAAAAGATATTATACATATTTCACCCTTTATTGTCAAGGAGTTTTTTGTTCAATAAAGGGTGTTATTTTTTATATTTTTTGCCTTCAGGCTATTTCATTTTTTCTATATATATGATATAATTCAATAAATATATGTAAAATAGGACAATAGGGCAATTATGAGCTTGATTATAATTGCATTTCGCATAGAATCCTGTGATTATTCAGAAAGGAAAATGGTTAAATGGCAAAGATAATTTCAGTTGTTAACCAGAAGGGTGGCGTGGGAAAAACCACCAGTGCTGTTAATCTTGTTGCTTGTCTTGGTGCCTTGGGTAAGCGTGTGCTTCTTGTGGATATTGACCCACAGGGCAACACCACCAGTGGATACGGCATTGCAAGAAAAAATCTTACAGCCACATCTTACGATGTACTCATAGGCTCCTGCACAGCAAGGGAAGCTATTATCAAAACAAAATTCCAGGGAGTGGATATCATTCCTTCAAACATAAATCTTGCAGGTGCAGAAATTGAAATGGCTGCAATGGACAAGCGTGAGGCGCTTCTCAAAAATGCTCTCGCAGTGCTTCACGATGATTATGATTTCATCTTCTTTGATTGTCCTCCATCGCTGAGCCTTATTACAATAAATGCGCTTACAGCATCAGATAGCTTCATTGTACCGATTCAGTGCGAATATTACGCACTCGAGGGTCTTGCACAGCTTATGTCAACAGTGCGCACTATTAAAAGGCTTTATAACCCCTATGTGGAGCTTGAAGGTGTGCTTCTGACAATGTATGACGGAAGACTCAATCTCACACAGCAGGTTGTGGCAGAGGTTAAAAACTATTTCCCCAAAAAGGTCTATGCAACGGTTATTCCACGTAATGTAAGACTTTCCGAGGCACCCTCCTTTGGTGAGCCGGTTATTTACTATGACCGTGCTTCGAGGGGTGCAGAGAGCTATAACGCTCTTGCAGAAGAATTTTTGAAAATGCAGAAATAAGGTGAAATAAATGGCAACAAAAAAAGGTATGGGCAGAGGTCTCGGCAATCTTTTTGAAGATAACACCACCGAAGAGTTTACCTCTTCGGGAGCTGTGAAGATGAAGCTTATTGACATTGAGCCGAACCGTGACCAGCCCCGTAAACAGTTTGATGAGGATGCACTTCAGGATCTTGCAAACAGCATTGCTCAGCATGGTGTGTTACAGCCATTGCTTGTAAGACCCCTGACAGATGGAACATATCAGCTTGTGGCAGGTGAACGCCGCTGGAGAGCATCAAGACTTGCTGGTCTTACAGAGGTGCCTGTAATCATAAGGGAGCTGACAGATTCTCAGGTTGCAGAGCTTGCTCTTGTTGAAAATCTTCAGCGTGAAAACCTTAACCCCATGGAAACTGCAAGAGGCTTTAAGGAGCTGGCAGATAAGTTCGGATACACTCAGGAAAATATTTCCGACATAATCGGTTGCTCACGTGCAGCAGTTGCAAACGCTCTGAGACTTCTTTCACTTTCTGAAGAAATCCAGGAAATGGTCTTTAAGGGTGATATTTCTGCAGGACACGCAAGAGCAATTCTTACAGCAAATGACGAGGATTACAGAATTTCACTTGCAAAGCTTGTTGTGAAGGAAGGCCTTTCCGTAAGAGAGACGGAGCGTCTTGCTCGTAAGGCAGATGCAGGTGAGCCCAAGGGGAAAAAAACAAAGAAGCGTAATCCGTATTACGATGAGGTCGAGCTTGCACTTTCAGATGTGCTAAAAAGAAGAGTCAAGGTTACAAAGTCAAGCAAGAAGGGTTCACTGGAAATTGAATTCTTTGATGATGCAGACCTTAAGAAGCTTTTGAAAATTTTTGATAATGAATAATAAATGGTGACAGGAGATATAGAAAATGATTGATATTAAATTTTTGAGAGAAAACCCGGAAATAGTTAAACAGAACATAAAGAATAAATTCCAGGATAATAAGCTTCCTCTTGTTGATGAGGTTATTGAGCTTGATGCACAGAGCCGTAAGGTTAAAGGCGAAGCAGATAACCTTCGTGCCTCAAGAAACAAAAATAGTAAGATGATCGGTGGCCTTATGGCACAGGGAAAAAAGGAAGAGGCTGAAGCAATGAAGGCTCAGGTTGCAGCAGATGCAAAGCGCCTTGCAGAGCTTGAGGAGCAGGAGGCAGAGCTTACCAAGAAGGTTAATGATATTATGATGATTATCCCTAACATCATTGACCCATCCGTGCCTATCGGTAAGGATGATTCGGAAAATGTTGAGGTTGAGCGCTATGGTGACCCTGTTGTGCCTGATTTTGAGATTCCATATCACAGAGAGATTATGGAAAGCTTTGAGGGTATTGACCTGGACAGTGCTGCCCGTGTTGCAGGTAATGGATTCTACTACCTTTGTGGCGACATTGCAAGACTTCACTCAGCAGTTATCTCCTATGCAAGAGATTTCATGATTGACAGAGGCTTCACATATTACATTCCTCCATTTATGATTCGCTCAAATGTTGTAACAGGAGTTATGAGCTTCGCTGAAATGGATGCAATGATGTATAAGATTGAGGGCGAAGACCTTTACCTCATCGGCACAAGCGAACACTCCATGATCGGTAAATTCATTGATACAATCGTTCCTGAGGAGAAGCTTCCACAGACTCTTACAAGCTATTCACCTTGCTTCCGTAAGGAGAAGGGTGCTCACGGTATTGAAGAGCGTGGTGTTTACCGTATTCATCAGTTTGAGAAGCAGGAAATGATTGTTGTTTGTAAGCCTGAGGATAGCCCGTATTGGTTTGAACAGCTCTGGAAAAATACAGTTGACCTCTTCCGCACACTTGATATCCCTGTAAGAACACTCGAGTGCTGTTCGGGTGACCTTGCGGATCTTAAGGTTAAGTCAATCGATGTTGAGGCATGGAGTCCTCGTCAGCAGAAATATTTTGAGGTTGGCTCTTGCTCAAATCTTTCCGATGCACAGGCAAGAAGGCTTAAAATCCGTGCAGGCGGCAAGGATAAGAAATATTTCCCTCACACACTTAATAACACTGTTGTTGCTCCACCAAGAATGCTCATTGCATTCCTTGAAAATAATCTTAATGCAGATGGTACTGTAAATATTCCTGAAGCCTTAAGACCATATATGGGTGGTAAGGAAAAGCTTATACCTACAAAATAAAGGAATAGTTTATGTATAGAAAAGATAAAGAAACAAACAGAACCAAAGACAACGATAGGTTTCGTGTTAAAACCGGAGATGAAATCCACGGCAAGAGAAGGCGTGTGGAAGATGAAAATGATAGAGATAAGGATATCATTTTCGGCAGAAATTCCGTAACCGAAGCAATTAAGGCAGGCAGACCTATCGACAGTGTTATGGTTGCCCGTGGCGAGCATTCAGGCTCAATTCCCAAAATTCTTGCAGATGCAAAATCTGCTGGGCTTCCTATAAAGGAAGTGGATAGAAGAAAGCTTGATTTTATGTGTGGTCATGAAAATCATCAGGGCATCATTGCTGTGGGTGCTGTCAAAGCATATTCAACAATTGATGATATTTTCAAAACAGCCGAAGAGAGAGGCGAGTCGCCATTCATCATCGTGTGTGATGAAATTGAGGATCCCCATAACCTTGGTGCAATCATCAGAACAGCGGAGGCTGCAGGTGCACACGGTGTGATTGTGCCAAAGAGAAGAAGTGCTTCTCTGAGCTTCACTGTTTCAAAAACCTCTGCAGGTGCAGTTGAGTTTATGCATGTTGCAAGGGTTACAAATATTCCACAGACCCTAGATGAGCTTAAGGAAAGAGGCTTGTGGGTTTATTGTGCAGACATGGATGGCGAAACCTTCTACAATGCAAACCTTAAGGGTGCAGTGGCGCTTGTTATAGGCTCCGAGGGCAACGGCGTCGGCAGACTTGTCAAGGAAAAGTGCGATGTTATACTTTCCATGCCAATGAAGGGGAGAATCAATTCTCTCAACGCCTCTGTTGCAGCAGGAATTCTTATGTATGAAATTTCAAAACAAAGAGATTTATAATAGGGTGAGAAGCAAAGATGTTTGAAGATAATAAAACACCCAGAAGGTGGTCCCTTGAGGAAATTGATGAGCTTTTGCAGGACAGTGGCATGCTTCCCCGTGAGGATAACTCACAGGAGGCTGTTGAAGAGGCTGCCCCAACGCCAAAGGCTCCCACATTCAATCCAAGGCCCACCCGAAATGATAATATAGACCATAAAATTATAACCGAAGCTGTAGAAAAATCAGATAGCGTTGCAGAACCGCAGGTCTATGGCAGCATTGTCAGTGAAAAGTACAGAGAGAAATTTTATAACAGACCCGTTCAGAATATTGAGAAAACCTCAGAGCACCAGTTGGTGCCCGAGGAGGAGCAGAAATATGAGCGTGGAGGCTTTGTTAAAAAGAAGAGTAATTTCACGCCCACGGCAGAGTTTACTCCTGTGCCGAATCTTGTGCCGGATGATAAGGTTGATGAAAGAACAAAAGTGATTGATGAAGGCAAAACCAAAACAATTGCACTTCGTTCGCTTGCTGTCACAGATGGTGATGCTCACGATGTAGAAATGCCCGTTGAAGAAGAGGATGCACAGCTTTCCCTTGAAGGCTTTCACACAGAAGATCCTGTTGAAATTGTGGATGAGAGTCAGGTTGAAGAGGAGCTTGCAAGAAAACGAAAGGCAAAGGTAAACAGCTTTGCAATCACAAGTGAAATCAACGATTCTTCTGCAGTAGAAACAGAAAAGAAATATGGTACAGATGAATATCGCACCGTAGATGATAAATTCAAGGTTAAATACTACCTTAAAAAGAAGAAAACAGCAGCAAGGCTTGGAATGCTTGCGAGCTTTGCATCCTGCGCTATTCTTGTGTTGGTTTCGGCAATTGCAGCTTCAACGGATAGTGCTGTTGCACTGATTTTGTTAAGTATAATCTTCACAATTCTACCTGCAGCAATTTGCTTTGAAGCAGTTTTTGATGGCTTGAGGGCGTTCAAGGGCTTGAATTTCAACAGAAACTCAGGTGCGGTTGTGGCTGTGATAGTAAGTCTTATTCAGTGCGCTGTGCTTCTTTTCACAGAATCACCCTTTGAGTCAGGTGCTTGTCTTTTTAATGCCTGTGCAGTGCTTTCTCTGGCACTCAATATAACGGGTGAGTACCTTGAAATTAAAAGAATTACAGAAAACTTTAACTTCATTTCCTCGAAGAAGGATATATATTCAATAGGTCACATTGAAAAAGAAGAAACTGCCTTTGAAATAGGCAGAGGTCTGCTTCTCGATGACCCTGCAGTGCTGCTTTCACAGAAAACGCTTTTTCCGAGAAGTTTTATTGAGTTATCAAGAAAGCATTATCCTTCAGATGAATTCAGCAAAAAGCTTGTGCCCATAGGCTTTGTAGCATCTTTTGTTGTTGCCTTGATGACACTTCTGATTACAAAGGATATACGAATTGCAATAACCTCCTTCAGTGCAGCGGTATGCATAAGTGTGCCATATTTTTCATTCTTTGCAGGAAGCCTTGCTATCTCAAAGGTATCAGGAAAGCTTCTGAGTAACGGTGGCATGCTTGCAGGCTGGCAGGCTCACAAAATGTGCGAGGAATCAAATGCCGTTGCAGTGGATTCCTGTAATGTTTTTGATGATGAGGGAGGCAATGTTTACGGAATTCATCCGTTCTACGATATACAGATTGATGAAGCAATCATCTACACAGCGACTCTTGCTATTGCGTCAGGTGGTCCGTTAGGGAATCTTTTCAAGAGAGTTATTGTTGGTGAGACCTCTCTGTTGCCTCCCGTGGATACCCTTGCTTATGAGGATAAGCTTGGCTTGTCGGCATGGATATTCAACAGAAGAGTTCTTGTAGGCAATGAAGATTTGCTTCGCAATCACAATGTTGAAATTCCAGATACAGCATTGATTCTCAAGCACGTGAGAAAGGGCAGATATCCCCTTTATCTTGCAATTGATGGTAAAGCTGCAGCGGTGTTTATTGTTTCCTACGATGCAGACCCTGAAAACACAAGGCTCCTGAGAAAAATTGAGAATAACAGTATAACACTTCTCATAAGGTCAGATGATGCAAATATCACAGATGAGATGGTTGCAGAAAATCTTGGTGTGCACAGAAGTGGCGTCAAGGTCCTTTCTGCTGTTTCAGGCGATGTATATAAAAGCTATGTAAGAGAAACCACAACAGCAGCAGATTCGCTTCTTATGCACGATGGAAAGCCGTATAGCTTCCTTTATGCTATCAAGAGTGCAATTTCTCTGGGAGATTTCAGACATCTTCTCAGAACTCTTCAGATTTGTTCGATGGGGATCGGAATTGCTCTTATTGCGATAATCTCATTTGTTTCTGGCTTTGACAGCGTGAATGCTTTAAGCCTTCTTATCATACAGGGCTTCTTCACTGCTGTTGGCAGCTTCCTGATTTCAGGCAGTCACGCCATCAAAAACAGAAAAGGTAAAAAGAAAAGATGATTATAAATCATCTGCATCCTGCACGGGTTTTCCACCGTCAAGGGGCACTCCCGTATAGGACCCGTCTATATCGCTTTTGATTTTGTCGTCGAGAGATTTATAGGCATCAATAACCTCTTCAAGCTTGCTTTTCTTTGGTTTTTCTTTCATAATATCACCAAAGCTATTGTTTGAAGAATCATTAAATTTATTCACAAAATTCCTTATTTATGAAAGGATGTTTCAATATGCAAAAAGTTCGTTTAGGTATAATCGGCGTGGGCAATATGGGCTCAAGTCACATCAAAAACTATCTTAAGGGTGATATGCCCGAAATAGAAATCACAGCAGTTGCTGATGTCAAGCCTGACAGATTGGCTTGGGCAAAGGAGCAGCTTCCCGAGGTAAAAGCTTATGCAACTGCAAGTGAGCTTATGGATTCAGGGGAGGTTGAGGCAGTGCTTATTGCCACACCACACTATGACCACCCACCACTTGTCATTGAGGCACTTGAAAAGGGTCTTCATGCAATGAGCGAGAAGCCTGCAGGTGTTTATACAAAGCAGGTTCGTCTGATGAATGAAGCAGCCGATAAGAGTGACAAGAAATTCGGTATTATGTTTAACCAGCGAACAAATTGCCTTTACAGAAAAGCAAAAGAGCTTGTTGACAGTAAGGCTTTCGGTGAAATCAAGCGTGTTACATGGATTATAACCGATTGGTACAGAACACAGGCTTATTATAATTCAGGTGGATGGAGAGCAACCTGGTCAGGTGAAGGCGGTGGCGTTCTTCTTAACCAATGTCCTCATCAGCTTGATCTCTGGCAGTGGATTTGTGGTATGCCTGAAAAGATTACTGCAGTTTGCCATGAGGGTAAGTGGCACAATATTGAGGTTGAAGATGATGTTATGATTTATGCCGAGTATCCAAACGGTGCAACAGGCACATTCATAACAACCACAGGTGATTATCCGGGTACAAACCGTCTTGAAATCACACTTGACAGAGCAAAGCTTATCTGTGAAAACGGTAAGCTCACAGTATATGAGCTTGAACAGAGCACAGAGGATTACACCAAGAATGCAGAGGAAGGCTTCGGTTCAATCAAATACAATGTTTATGATGCTGAGCTTGACGGCAGAAATGACCAGCACGTTGAGGTTATGAATAAGTTTGCTGCTGCAATTCTTCGCGATGAGCCAATGACAGCATCGGGTCAGGAGGGCATTAACGGTCTCACAATTTCAAACGCAGCATTCCTTTCATCATGGCTTGGTGAAACAGTATCTCTTCCTATTGATGAGGATAAGTTCTATTCTCTCCTTCAGGAGAAAATAAACAACTCCACCTTCAAAAAAGAGGTTAAGGAAATTGTGAATGAAAATATGGATTCAACATATTGATCAGAGTAGGTAAAGTATGAAAAAGAATTTTCGATTTATTGTAGTTTTAACAGTTTTGTTGTGTCTTGTTTGTGGCTCGGTTACAGCTTTTGCAGAGCCGGATGACACACTTATTACCTTCCCTTCGGGAGATTATGGCCCTGTGGAAACAGAAAACTTTGATGATGATAACACTGAGGCACCAACAAAGGAAATTACCACAGAGGATTATATCTATGTGCCAACGGGAGGCAATTCAGGTGAGGTTTCCACCACACGAAAGCCCTCGGGAGGCAATAACAACAAGCCAAATACCACTAAGAAGCCACCACAGAATAATGAGCGCGAGGAGGAGAAGCAGACCTCAACAACCGAGGAGGAAAGCTCCACCTTGCCAGAGGGTTCATTTATTGTTTACTTTGAAAGAAACAATGGTACAGAGAGATTTGAATTGGTACTCAATGAGCCATCTTTAGTTCCTGTTCCACCGGAAGTGACAAGACAGGGATTTATCTTTGATGGCTGGTATGCAGATGCAAAGTTCACTAAAAAGTGGGATTTTAATAACGACATTGTTGATAAAGAAACAGTTCTTTATGTTAAATGGATTGCAGACCCCAATGCAAAGGTTTACAATGTAACTGTTCAGCCATGTACGGGTGGTATAATTGAGGTTAATCCTGCGCAAGCAAGTGTGGGTGAGCCGGTTATGATAACAATTATTCCGGATGAAGGCATGCGCCTCGTTGCCGGCAGCATCACAATAAACGGTGAAAGCACAGATTTCCTTTATTTCAACATGCCTGCATCAAATGTTGTTGTGGGTGCTCAGTTTGAGGTTGTTCCCGAATTTGAGACTGTTGAAGAGAAGGAGTCAAAGCTTCCCTTTATAATCGGCGGGATTGTGCTTGTTGTGATAATTATTGCTGTTGTTGTTCTTATTGCTCTCAGAAGAAGAGATGATTTTTCAGACGACGAGATTGATGAGAACGGAACAGTTATTGATGACGATACAGATAGATCCTGGGTGGATGAATCAATCGTTGTTGAAGATGGCTTTAAGGATGGTGAAAGGATAATCGGAAACTATGTTCCCGAGGATGATTTTTTCCCACCTGAGAATGATGAAAATTGATAAAAGGTTAACCCCTCGCACACAATTGCGAGGGGTTACTTTTATGAAGATGTTATTGATAGTTTATTGCAACCATAAGAAGCATTATGATTGCAGAGAAAATGAATTCGCCGAGGAACAGCTTCCAGGTCCATTTAACCCATTTTCCGTAGGAAACATTGATAAGGCCAATTGCAATAATCATAAGACCGTTTGTGGGATATAAGAGGTTTGTGAAACCATCTGCAAGGCAGAAAACTGTAACAACGCTTTGCTTTGTAAGACCAATAAGATCTGCAAGAGGAGCAACAAGAGGAATGATAAGAAATGCTTTTGCTGTGCTGCTGCCAACCACAAATTCAAGAAGTGCAACGATTCCTAATATAAGGAATATCGCAAGATAAGGTGAAATTCCCTGCATCATATTTGAAAAGTGGTAAAGGATTGTATGCATTATTTTGCCTTCGCTTAAAACATAAGAAATGGCAATAACAAAAAGAATGAGAAGGGCTGCAGGTGATATTGATTTAACACCATCAACAAAGGTTTTGGCAATTTCTTTTGGCTTAAGCCCTGTGAGGTGACCTGCAAGAAGGCCGCCTGTTGTGAAGAGGATTGCCATTGCGGGCAGTGAAATTGCACCACCTGTGCTTAAAACAAAATCAAGGATAATAAACACAACATCAATAAGCATACAGATGAGATATGCCTTTGTGCCTTTTCTTACCTTTTCATCACCTAAAACCTTCTGAGCATCTTCGAGGGAATATTTTTTTCTGAGCTCAAGGTCTGATTCATAAACAAGAGATTTCTTTGGATCCTTTTCGATTTTTTTGGCGTAAGTATAAAGGAATAGGAAAAGAACAAGATAAACGCCTATAAATATAATGAATCTCAGCCAGCTGCCTGAGAAAATGTCAAGTCCTGAAAGCTTCTGTACTGTAACAACATTGAAGGGATTGAAGGTTGCTGCTGTGAAGCCCCATGCAATTGAGACAATGCTCATGCCAAGACCAACAAGAGAATCCCACCCCAAAGCCAGGGAAACGGCAACCGCGATGGGGATAAGCGTCAGCGATTCTTCAAGCACACCTGCTGTGGAGCTTAGTGCCATTAAAACAAAGGTAACAATTGCCATCAGTGTGTATTTCTTGTGGCTGTATTTATTTATGAGCGTTGCCATAATGTATTTGAGGACGCCACATTTTTCAAGAATCAGGAAGGAGCCACCAATAAGAATAATCAGCACAACGATAAGTAATCCGGTACCAGCGTGACTACTTGCAAGGCACATTATGGGGGAGAAGAGGATCTTCCACACGGGGAGTCTGTAATCCTCAAGGATGTGATATGTGCCGTCAATGATTGTTCCGTCAACAACATCATATTCACCGGGAGTGACTGTCTGTGTGAGCACACCAACAACACCCAATATGATAACAAGAAGTCCGATAATTGCCGAAACAGTTTTTCCATCAAGCTTGAGAGCTGATTCTGTTTTTTCGCAAGCAGGAGAATCCTGGGAGTTGATGGGTTTGTTTATTTCCTTGTCCAGCTGAACACGCCTCTTTTCTGTGAAATAATATATAATTATACATATATACAATTAGAAATACAAGTCTCTTTTGATTGACAAAACAACCAATAATACTTATAATATCCTTTGGAAAACTGACTATTTTGAGGTGTGTTATGAGAGTTCATAAGAAAAAACACGGTGCAGAGCGTCTTGATGCCTGCGGAAATATTGTTATAAAGGACCTTAAGGCAGAGGGCAACTCTTCACAGCAGCTTTTTGGTAATGATAAGCCTTTAAGGATTGAAATCGGTTGTGGCAAGGGCGATTTCATTGTGGGCACAGCTGCAAAGGAGCCTGATGTGAATTTTCTTGCCATTGAAAAAGTTTCAGATGTGCTTGTAACAGCAGCAGAAAAGGTAAGGGAAAGTGGACTTTCTAATGTGCGTGTGTGCTGTGTGGATGCTAAGGAGCTAACAGAAATTTTCCCACAGGGCAGTATTGACAGAATATATCTTAATTTCTCCGATCCGTGGCCCAAATCCCGTCACGAAAAAAGAAGGCTTACCTACAGAACCTTTCTTGCAATTTATAAGCAGATTCTCAGACCTCATGGTGCGATTTATTTCAAAACGGATAACAGAGGACTTTTTGATTTTTCTCTTGAAGAGTTTGAAGCCTTTGGCATAAGGACAGAAAAGCTCACCTTTGACCTTCACAATTCAGAATATAACGAAGGCAATGTTATGACCGAATATGAGAAACGTTTCTCCTCTATGGGCGTACCCATTAACAGGGTGGAATGTTATTTTGACTGAAACAAAAGAACCTGAAGCAGAAGCTTCAGGTTCTTTTTTCTTAATGCTTTTTTAGGTAAAAAAATAGCCACCCTTTTGGGTGGTTACTTTGTTTGTGTCGGCATCGCCCTATTTTCCCAAGCGGCTTCCCACTAAGTATCTTCGGCGCGGTTGAGCTTAACTACCGTGTTCGGGATGGGAACGGGTGGACCCTCAACGCCATCAACACCGACTGCGAAGAACTGTTCGTCCTCCGAAGAACAGGACTAATTATAACACAAAGAAAAATAAAGTCAATAGTTTTTTTGAAAAATTTTTTAAAAAAATCATTGGTTTTAAATGTTCAATACATAGTACTAAAATTTGTGCAACTTTTTGGGGATTAAATGTTGATTATTACCATAAAATAGTGCATAATTAAAATGTATATTTGTGGAATAATGTATGGAGGAACAAATATGGGTAAATATGCAATTACATATGATATAGGAACCACAGGTGTCAAGACCTGTATATTTGAATTGGGTGAGTCAATCAAGCTCATTTCTGCAGCATCTGAGGGATATAAGCTTTATGTTTTCCCTGATGGTGGTGCAGAGCAGGAACATCAGGAGTGGTGGGATGCAATGTGCTCCACAACAAAGAAGGTGCTTGATAAATGTGATGTGGATGTTAAGGATATCTGTGGTATTTCCTTCTGTTCACAGATGCAAGGCCTTGTGCTTGTGGATGAAAATGCACAGCCCGTAAGAAGAGCAATGAGCTATATGGATCAGCGTGCAAGGAAAGAGCTTAAGGAAGGCATTGCCTATGGTCCTCAGATTGCAGGTGCATTTATCCCCAAGCTTCTTAAATCACTTATGATTACCGGTGCTGTTGCAGCATCTGTTAAAGATCCCGTGTGGAAATATAAGTGGGTTGAAAATAATGAACCTGAAAACTTTAAGAGAGTACATAAGTGGCTTGATGTTAAGGAGTATTTTATCGCAAGAATGACAGGTGAGTTCTGCATGACTCACGACTCTGCATTTGCAACTCTTCTTTATGATATAAAGAAAAACGAGTTCAGTCCTGCAATGTGCAAAATGCTTGGTGTTAATATGAAGCACCTTCCCGATATAAAAAACTCTGCAGAGAAAATTGGTGAGCTTCTTCCGACACCTGCTCAGGAGCTTGGTCTCGCGCCCGGCACACCTGTTTTTGGTGGTGGCGGTGATGCGTCACTCATCGGTGTTGGTGCAGGTAGTGTTGCAATGGGTGACACTCATGTTTACAGCGGCACATCCGGATGGGTTTCAACTGTTGTTGACAAGAGCATTGTTGATGCATCTGCAATGATTGCAGCCGTTCTCGGTGCAGAGGTTGGCAGATATAACTATTTTGGTGAGCTTGAAACAGCAGGTAAGTGTCTTGAGTGGGTTAAGGACCACCTTGCTCTTGATGAAATCGGCGTTTATCTTGAAAAGACAAATGTAACAGATGGCTATGAGGGCAAATACACAAGCCTTTATGATTATATGACAGATGTTGTAAGTAAGGTGCCAGCAGGCTCAAATGGTGTTATTTTCACCCCATGGCTTCACGGTAACCGTTGCCCGTTTGAAGATCCTAATGCCCGTGGAATGTTCTTCAACATCAGTCTTGAAACAGGCAAGAGTGAGATGATAAGAGCAGTGCTTGAGGGCGTTTGCTATCACCTTCGCTGGTTCCTTGAAACAGAGGAGAAAAAGGTTAAATCATCTGACCATATCCGTTTTGTAGGTGGTGGTGCACTTTCTGACCTGACTTGCCAGATACTTGCTGATTGTACAGGCAAGGTTGTTGAAACTGTTGACACACCACAGAATGTTGGTGCAATGGGCGCAGCTGTGCTTATTGCAGTTGGTGTTGGTGAATGTGAGTCAATTGCTGCAGCCAAGAGTCTTATTCCTGTTGCGAAGACATTCCGTCCTGATATGGAAGCTAAGGCAGTTTATGATAAATATTTTGAGGTTTATAAAAATCTCTATCCGTCAAACAAAAAGAATTTTGCAGCATTGAATTCTTAATTATTTTTAAGAAAAAATTAACATTTTCTGTTGAAATACATAGGATTTTCTGCTAAAATAACTGATATATTGTTAAGGAGTGTGACTTAATGAATATAGCATTGATAGCGCACGATTCAAAAAAAGAACTTATGACACAGTTCTGCATAGCATATTGCGGCGTTTTGAGCAAGCACAAGCTTTGTGCCACAGGCACAACAGGTAAACTTGTTGCAGAAGCAACAGGTCTTGAAATTGAGAAATACCTTAGTGGTTCTCAGGGTGGTGCTCAGCAGATCGGTTCAAGAATTGCTTGTGACGAAATTGATTTGTTGCTTGTATTCCGTGATCCCCATCCGAAGCCGGGTGAGCCAAATGAGGCAAATCTCTTAAGACTTTGCGATGTTCACAATATCCCTGTTGCCACAAATATTGCTACAGCAGAGGCACTCATTCACAGCCTTGAGCGTGGCGACCTTGACTGGCGCGATATTGTTAACCCAAAGCAATAATATAAAATTGTATCGGGTGGAGATAATATTCACCCGATTTTTTATTGACATATAAGACTGTTGAAAGGAATTTAATATGGCAGCGAATATTAAAGCAATCAAAGGAACTAAAGACACATTACCATCCGAAAGCTACAAGCTTCAATATATTGAACAGGCAGCTCTTGATACTGCTAAATCCTTCGGTTATCACGAAATGAGAACACCTGTATTTGAATATACAGAGCTTTTTGACCGTTCTGTTGGTGAGACAACAGACGTTGTTCAAAAGGAAATGTACACCTTTAACGATAAAGGTGAACGTTCAATTACTCTTCGCCCCGAAGGTACAGCAGGTGCTGTAAGAGCATTTCTTGAGCACGGTCTTTTCAATGAGCCATTGCCACAGAAGGTGTGTTATCTCACATCCTGCTATCGCTATGAAAAGCCACAGGCAGGAAGACTCCGTGAATTCCATCAGTTCGGTATCGAGTGCTTCGGTGCAGCCTCTGCTCTTGCTGATGCTGAAATAATCGCACTTGCAAAGCAGTATTTTGATTTTATAGGTATCGAAAAGCTTGCTGTTGAAATTAACTCAATCGGTTGCCCGGAGTGCAGAAAAAAATATTCAGAGGCACTTAAGAGCTTCTTTGAGTCAAAAAAGGCAGACCTTTGTGAAACCTGTCTTTCAAGACTTGACAGAAACCCAATGCGAATTCTTGACTGCAAGAGTCCTGTTTGCTCAGGGATTGCCGCAGATGCACCCGTGGTGCTTGATTATATCTGTGATGATTGCCGTGAACACTTTGAAAAGCTTCAGACCTATCTCAAGGCAATGGAGATTGATTTTGTTGTTAATCCTCAGATTGTTCGTGGTCTTGATTATTACACAAGAACTGTTTTTGAATTTGTTTCAATGGATGAAAAAACCAAGGGTCTTGTTCTTGGTGGTGGTGGAAGATACGATGGCCTCATTGAAGAGCTTGGCGGTGCATCACTTCCTGCTTGCGGATTTGCAATGGGTCTTGAAAGACTTCTCATCTATATGGAAGAGAGTGGTATCCCATTCCCTGAAGCACCAAAGTGCAATCTTTCAATCGTAACAGCTGGTGAGGGGGCAACTCTTAAGGCACTTGAACTCGCGTCAGAGCTTCGCGCAGAGGGTTACAGTGTTAATATTGACATTGCAGGCAGATCCATCAAGGCTCAGATGAAGTATGCAAACAAGCTCAATTCACAGTTCACAGTTGTTATCGGTGATAATGAGCTTGAAGCAGGCGAAGCAAGGCTTAAGAATATGGCAGACGGCAACGAAACAGTTGTTTCTCTTGCAGAGTTTGTCTCAGGCTTTGAAAGAGCATATCTTGATAGTGCAATTGATTTGTCAGGCGTTGATTTTTCAGCAATGACACAGACAGATATAAATAATCTTTTTAAATAAGGTGTTGTTATGGAGATTATAGATATTTCCAGAGATTTATTAAAAACTCCCGTTTACCCCGGTGATCCGGAGGGCTATGTTGACCCCATAACCAGCATTAAAGCAGGAGACAGATATAATCTTAATTCAATATATACCTGCCTTCACGCAGCCACTCATATTGATGCCCCTCTCCATTTCATTGAAGGTGGAAAGTCAATCGACCAGTTTGCGCAGGATGTATTTATAGGTGAGTGCGTTGTAGTGGAAGCTCCTCCCGGACCAATCACAGGAGCCTTTGCTGAGGATAATTTTCCTTGGCAGAATTGTGAAAGGCTTCTTATTAAGGGTAACGGTCTTTCATATCTTATGGAGAGCAGCGCATACTATATTGTGGATTCGGGTGTCAAGCTTCTTGGCACAGATTCACAGACCATCGGAAACGGTACATCAAATGCGTTGATTCATAATGCGATTCTTTCAGCAGATATTCCGATTATTGAGGGTCTCGACCTTACAGATGTTGAGCCGGGCAGATATTTTCTTATGGCCCAGCCTCTTAAGGTGTCACAGGTTGAGGCTGCACCCTGCAGAGCAGTGCTGGTAAAGGACCACATTTTTTGGACAGGTGTCTGAATCTGTTTTTTTTGATGTGCTCTTCAGCCTTCAGTTACCCGGACTCACAGTGACCATATTTTTGACATAATAGGAGATAATATGAGATTAGATAAATATCTTAAGGTTTCCCGTATCATAAAAAGGCGTACTGTCGCAAATGAGGTTTGTGACGCCAAGCACGTTGAGGTAAATGGCAAAATCGCGAGAGCGTCCTACGAGGTAAAGGTCGGGGATGTTATTGCAATTCAGATGGGTAGCAACCTTACAAAATACAAGGTCTTATCCATCAACGAATATGCTAAAAAAGACGATGCAGCCAATATGTACGAAGTAGTAAACTGATTTGATGCCGAGAGCATTTGCTCTCGGCGTTTTTATTGTCTTAATTTGTTGTATTTTATCAAAATGTCAATAATTTTTAATATTATTAAATATTTCTATTAACTTTGCACAAAAGTTATTGACATTACGAGCTTTTGGTGATAATATGAAGGTGAAAGGAGAGCATGTTAAAGAAATTTAACAGTTCTCCTTTTCGGCATTTCTAACCGAAAGGGTGTTACTATGAATATTACTATCGTTGGTCGCAAGTGTAATCCTCGTGAAGATTTCCGTCTTCGTGCAGAGAAGCGTCTTTCAAAGGTAGAGAAGCTTTTCGGCGAAGAGGCAAATGCTAAAATTACGGCAACAGTTGAGAAAAACTGTCATATAGTTGAGGTAACAGTGGTAAAGGGCGGCATGATTTACCGTGCAGAAGAGAGCGCAGATAATATGCTTGATGCACTTGATAATTGCGTTGACTCTCTTATCAGACAGATAAGGAAAAACAAAACAAGGCTCGATAAAAAGCTTCATGCTGCAGCGCTTGATGATTTCTTTAATGATGAAATCGAAGAAGAATCAGAGTTTGATGTTATCAGAGAGAAAACTGTTTTCCTTAAGCCACAGAGTGTGGAGGAAGCAATATTGCAGATGAATCTTCTCGGTCACCAGTTCTATATGTTCCTTAATGCAGATACAGACTGTGTCAATGTGGTTTACAAGAGAAACGCCACCGGCTATGGTCTTATTTCACCCGACACAGACAAATAAGCTTTTGTAATAACGGAACAGCTACACCTTTGGGTGTGGCTGTTCTTCTATTATAAAGCAGAAAAACCAAGCATATAAATTAAAAGATTGTTAAAAATATATCTCTATTTTCTATTTTGGTATTATAAATAAAATATGTTGGTATATAATTTTTCTTATATATTTTTATTTTTTTAATGTGAAAGGGGTAATCGTGTTATGGCACGAGTTTACAATTTCTCTGCAGGTCCCTCAATGCTTCCTGAAGAGGTTTTAAAGAAAGCGGCAGCAGAAATGCTTGACTATGAAGGATCAGGTCAGTCTGTTATGGAGATGTCTCACCGTTCCAAGGTGTTTGAGAGCATCATCAAATCAGCAGAAGCGCTTTTGAGAGAGCTTATGGATATTCCGGAAAACTATAAGGTACTCTTTCTTCAGGGTGGTGCATCCACACAGTTTGCAGCAATTCCGTTAAACTTTATGAATGGCTCAGGTAAGGCTGATTATATTATCACAGGTCAGTGGGCAAAGAAAGCCTTTGCAGAGGCACAGAAATACGGTGATGCTAAGGCTGTTGCTTCATCTGCAGACAAAACCTTCTCATACATTCCAAAAACAACAAGAGAAGATTTCAGAGCAGATGCAGACTATGTTTATATCTGCCTTAACAATACAATCTACGGTACAGTTTATCACCAGCTTCCAGACACAGGCGACATTCCTCTCATTGCAGATATTTCAAGCTGCTTCCTTTCAGAGCCACTTGATATTTCGAAGTTTGCAATGGTTTATGGTGGAGCACAGAAGAATGTTGCTCCTGCAGGTCTCACAATTGCAATCATCCGTGAGGATATGTTAGGCAAGGCGAGAGATATCACTCCCACAATGCTTAATTATCAGATTCATGCTGATAACGACTCTCTTTATAATACACCACCTTGTTACACAATCTATATCTGCAAGCTTGTGCTTGATTGGATTAAATCTCTCGGTGGTCTTTCAGCTGTTGCTGAGCGTAACCGTAAGAAGGCAGAAATTCTCTATAATTTCCTTGATAACAGCAAGATGTTCAAGGGAACAGTTATTGCAGAGGATCGCTCACTTATGAACGTTCCGTTTATTACAGGCAATGAGGAGCTTGATGCAAAGTTTGTAAAGGAAGCAACTGCTGCTGGCCTTGTTAATATCAAGGGTCACAGAACAGTTGGTGGTATGAGAGCTTCTATCTACAATGCAATGCCAATTGAGGGCGTTGAGAAATTAGTTGAATTTATGGCTGATTTCGAAAAAGCAAATTCATAAAGGATTGATTTTAATGTACGATATTTTAACTTTAAACAAAATCTCACAGATAGGTCTCAAGGAGCTTGACGAGAAATATACAATTACAGATTGCTGTGATTGTCCCGATGGTATTATTGTTCGTTCTGCTGCTATGCACGAATATGCCTTCAGCGACAAAACTGTTGCAGTTGCCCGTGCAGGTGCAGGTGTTAATAATATTCCTGTTGAGGAGTGCACAAAGAAGGGTATTGTTGTTTTCAACACACCCGGTGCCAATGCAAATGCAGTTAAGGAGCTTGTTATTGCAGGTCTTATGCTTTCTTCAAGAAAGGTTGCAGCAGCTTATGACTGGTGCAAAACCCTCAAGGGCGAGGGTGAAAATGTAGGCAAGCTTGTTGAAAAGGGTAAATCACAGTTTGCAGGACCTGAAATTCTTGGAAAGACACTCGGTGTTGTTGGCCTTGGTGCAATTGGCAGACTTGTTGCAGTTGCTGCAAATGGTCTTGGAATGAAGATTGTGGGCTATGACCCATTCCTTAATGAAGCACTTAAAGATCAGCTTCCTGCAGATACAGAGTACGTTGATTCACTTGACGCTGTTTATGAAAAGGCAGATTACATAACACTTCACCTTCCTTGCACAAAGGACACAAAGGGTATGATTAATGCAGACTCAATCGCAAAGATGAAGGATGGCGTAAGAATTCTTAACTTTGCCCGTGGTGAGCTTGTGAATGGTGCAGAGCTTGTTGCAGCTATGGAAGGTGGCAAGGTTGCAGCTTACGTAACAGACTTCCCAAGCGATGAGGTTATTGGTATAGCAGGCGTTACAGCCCTTCCACACCTTGGTGCATCTACTCCTGAAAGTGAAGAAAACTGTGCTTATATGGCAGCAGTTGAAATCAGAGAATTCCTTGAAAAGGGTAATATTAAAAACTCTGTTAACTTCCCTAACGTTGAGCTTGACGCTCAGGGTCAAAGAGTTGCTGTTATTCACCACAATGTATTAACAGTGATGAATGATATTCTCGGTGCTTTCACAAGTGCAGGGGTTGAAACAACAGGCTTCTCTTCAAAGGCAAAGGGTGACTATGCATACACACTTGTTGCAGCAGAAAAAATCCCCGACAGCGTAATCGCTAAGCTTACAGCTAATGAAGATATAATCAAGGTTAGAAAGATATAACAAAAAGAAGGTGGTCGGAAGACCACCTTCTTTTTATATGCGATGAAATTTCTTAAGGAATAACATTTCCTGCGCTTGAAAAGATTTCGTACCACTCCTGCTTTGTGAGAGTTATATCGGTAGCTTTAGCACATTCAAGAAGGCGCTGAGGATTCATTGTGCCTGTGAGTGGCTGCATTTTTGCAGGGTGACGGAGAATCCAGGCAATCACGATTGTTGATTTTGTAACGCCGTATTTATCTGCCAATTCCTGAAGCTTTGCATTTATTTCAGGGAAATCAGGGTTATCAACATAAACGCCCTCAAAGAAGCCATATTGGAATGGAGACCAAGCCTGAATTGTAATATCCTCATATCTGCAATATTCAAGCACACCACCATCGCGGTCAATGGCGTTGTCCTCGCGCATATTTACATAAAGACCCTGCTTTACAATGTGGCAATCAGTGATGCTGAACTGAAGCTGGTTTGCACAAATCGGCTCTTCGCCGAGATATTTCTGCAAAAGTCTCATCTGCATTGGGTTCTGGTTGGAAACGCCAAAGTGTCTTACCTTGCCACTGTCCTTTAAGTATGCAAATGCCTCTGCTACCTCTTCCGGCTCATAGAGAGTGTCAGGACGGTGCAGGAGAAGAAAGTCAAGGTAATCTGTGCCAAGTCTTTTAAGACAACCCTCTGTTGATTTGATAATATGCTCTTTCGAAAAATCAAACATAACCTTTCCGGGGCAGATGCCACACTTTGACTGAAGAATGATTTTCTCACGGATATCGTCATTCATACCGATTGCCTTTGAAAAAATCTCCTCACTCTTACCACCACCGTATAAATCTGCATGGTCAAAAAAGTTGAGTCCCTCGCCCATAGCTGTGTCAAGGAGTGCCTTTGCCTCGTCAATACTCTTGTCAGCCATTCTCATGCAACCGACTGCAATGACAGGTACATCTATTCCGCTTTTTCCGAGTTTCATTGTTTTCATTTGAGTTACCTCCAATCAATATATTTCACACAATATTCTTATTCTGTCTTTTCTGGTCGTTCCTAAAATCTCTGTGTAACGAAATCTGCCGTAACCTCTTACAGAAATCATAGAGCCATTTTCGATATTTATAGAGTTGCTCTTTGTCAGCTTTCCGTTAATAAATACCTTTTCACCTTCAATAAGGGCTGAGGATTTGCTCCTGGATATATCGTAAACGCCTGAAATGAGAACATCAAGTCTCAGAGATGAAACGATTACCATTTTTTCTTTAGGTTGGGGTAAATCCTCTGTTGGAATCTGTGCGCATTCCTCACATGAAACACTTGTGTGTCTGACTTTGGTGAGGTTATCTTTAATGTATTGAGCAATTGTTTCAAGACATATAAGATAGCCCTTGTTGTTGCTTATTATAATATCACCCAGGGTTTCTCTTTTTATGCCAAGTCCCATAAGGGAACCGAGAAAATCTCTGTGTGTCAGATCGTCAGAAAATTTGTGGGAAAGGGGTGAGACACAAAGAATGCACAGCGGCGGTGACGGCTCGTAGCCGAAGTCACTTTCATCGCCAAAGCAGGCAATCTTTCTTTCTGCTTCATCATACCCACCCAGGAGAGTATAGCCATAGCGTATTTCCTCTTCCAGAAGAGCTTGCTCGTAGGCATTGAGGAAATCACTGTAAACATATATCCCTCGGGAGGAAGAGCGATTGTAAAGCTCTCTGAACCTGTTTCGGAGTATGTCTGCTTCATTTGCCACCAAATCACCACCCTGCATATGTTATATGTATATATAATACCATACATAATTTAACATTTCAAATAAAAACCCGAAATGGATTTCTCCATTTCGGGTTTTGTTTTAAAGTAATGCTTATTCAGCTTCAGGAGCATAGAGATCCTTGAGTCTGAGGAGGTGAGCATATCTTTCCTGTGCTGCCTTCTCTGACTGAGCGAAGAGTTCTTCAGCTCTTGCAGGGAATGAGCGAGTAAGAGATGCATAACGAGCCTCGTTAAGAAGGAATTCTCTGTAGTTTCCTGTTGCAGGCTTAGAATCGATTGTGAATGGATTCTTGCCTTCTGCCTTGAGAGCAGGGTTGTAACGGAACATGTTCCAGTAACCACAATCAACAGCCTTCTTCATTTCGTTCTGGCAGTTGATCATACCACCCTTGATTGAGTGCATTTCACAAGGTGAGTAAGCGATGATAAGTGAAGGACCGTTGTAAGCTTCTGCTTCCTTGATTGCCTTGAGAGTCTGATTCTGGTCAGCACCCATAGCGATCTGTGCAACGTAAACATAGCCATAGCTCATTGCGATTTCAGCAAGGCTCTTCTTTGCAATTGCCTTACCTGCAGCAGCGAACTGAGCAACCTGACCGATGTTAGAAGCCTTAGAAGCCTGTCCACCTGTGTTGGAGTAAACCTCTGTATCGAATACCATGATGTTTACATCTTCACCGGAAGCAAGAACGTGGTCAACACCACCGAAGCCGATATCGTATGCCCAGCCGTCACCACCAAAGATCCAAACAGATTTCTTTGAAAGGAATTCTTTGTTTGCAATGATTGATTTGCATGTGTCGCAGCAAGAACCGTCACCGATTGCAGCAACAAGAGCATCTGTAGCAGCACCGTTCTTTTCGCCGTCGTTGATTGTGTCAAGGTAAGCCTTTGCAGCTGCCTTGAGCTCGTCTGATGCCTTGTCAGACTCAACGAGAGTTTCAACCTTAGCAATAAGGCTGTTTCTGAGAGCTGCCTGACCGAGGAGCATACCAAAGCCGTGCTCTGCGTTATCCTCGAAGAGTGAGTTACCCCAAGCAGGACCCTGACCCTTAGCGTTTGTTGTGTATGGTGATGTTGCAGCAGGACCACCCCAGATTGAAGAACAGCCTGTTGCATTTGAGATATACATTCTGTCACCGAAGAGCTGTGTTACAAGACGAGCATAAGCTGTTTCAGCACAGCCTGCGCAGGAGCCTGAGAACTCAAGGAGTGGCTTCTTGTACTGGCTGGAGATGATTGTTGCAGAAGATGCAACACCTTCCTTCTCGGTAACATTTGCTACGCAGTAATCAAATGCTGCCTGCTGTGCATCCTGGCTTTCACGAGATACCATCTTAAGAGAGCTTGTAGGACAAACACCGATACATACGCCACAACCCATACAGTCCATAGGAGAAACTGCAAGAGTATATTTATATTCTGTCTTAACGATTGGCTTTTCAGCAATCTTGAGAACTTCAGGAGCATTAGCAACCTCGTTCTCGTCAAGAGCGAATGGACGGATAGTTGCATGAGGACAAACATAAGCACACTTGTTACACTTTGCACAAGTTGTAGGATCCCATTCAGGAACCATAACAGCAACACCGCGCTTCTCGTATGCAGATGCACCCTGCTCGAAGGTACCGTCAGCATGGTCTGAGAATGCTGAAACAGGGAGAGAGTCACCGTTCATTGAGCCAACAGGCTTCATGATACCGTCAACCATCTTAACGAGCTTTGCAGGACCTTCAGAAGCAACAGCTTCAACAGAGTCAACAGCGTTTGCCCAATCAGCAGGAACATCAATCTTCTTGAATGCACCGAAGCCTGCATCGATAGCCTTGTGGTTCATGTCAACAATATCCTGACCCTTCTTGAGGAACTTGAGGGCAGCATTCTTCATGTAGCCGATTGCTTCATCCTTAGGAAGAACATTTGCAAGAGCAAAGAAGGATGCCTGAAGGATTGTATTTGTTCTCTTGCCGAGACCGATTTCAGCAGCAAGGTCAATAGCGTTAACTGTGTAAAGCTGAACATTGTTATTTGCAATGTACTGCTTTGTTTCAGCATTAAGCTTCTGAGCGAGCTCTGCTTCATCCCACTGGCAGTTGATAAGGAATACACCGCCTGGCTTAACATCGTTAACGATCTTGTAGCCCTTTTCGATATAAGCAGGTGTGTGGCAAGCAACGAAGTCAGCCTTATTTACATAGTAAGGGCTCTTGATAGCCTTGTCACCGAAACGAAGGTGAGAAATTGTTACGCCACCTGTTTTCTTTGAGTCATACTGGAAGTATGCCTGAACATATTTATCTGTGTGGTCACCGATGATCTTGATGGAGTCTTTGTTAGCACCAACAGTACCGTCACCGCCAAGACCCCAGAACTTGCACTCGATTGTGCCTTCAGCAGCTGTGTTAGGAGCAATCTCTTCAGGAAGTGAAAGATAGGTAACATCATCGTTGATGCCGAGTGTGAAGTGCTTCTTTGAATCAGCCTTTGCAAGGTCTGTGTAAACTGCGAAGATTGATGAAGGAGGAGTATCCTTTGAACCAAGACCGTAACGGCCACCTGATACGAAGATACCTGTCTTGTTGCAAGCATCAAGAGCAGCAACAACATCAAGGTAAAGAGGCTCACCGATTGAACCTGGCTCTTTTGTTCTGTCAAGAACAGCAATCTTCTTAACTGTTGCAGGAAGAGCTGCAACGAATTTTTCTGATGCGAATGGTCTGTAAAGACGAACCTTAAGAAGACCAACCTTTTCGCCCTTTGCAAGAAGGTAATCAATAACCTCTTCAGCAACGTCACAGATTGAACCCATAGCAACAATTACGTTTTCTGCATCAGCAGCACCGTAGTAGTTGAAGAGCTGATAGTCTGTGCCAAGCTTTGCGTTAACCTTACCCATGTATTCCTCAACAATTGCAGGAACAGCATCGTAGTAAGTGTTACATGCTTCTCTGTGCTGGAAGAAGATGTCACCATTTTCGTGGGAACCACGCATTACAGGATGCTCAGGGTTGAGAGCTCTCTTTCTGAAAGCATCAACAGCATCCATATCGCACATTTCCTTAAGATCTTCATAGTCCCAGATCTGGATCTTCTGAAGCTCGTGAGATGTACGGAAGCCATCGAAGAAGTTGATGAAAGGAACACGGCTCTTGATTGTTGCGAGGTGAGCAACAGCACCAAGGTCCATAACTTCCTGTGTGTTTGTTTCAGCGAGCATAGCAAAGCCTGTCTGACGGCAAGCGTAAACGTCTGAATGGTCGCCGAAAATGTTAAGTGC
>JAFODQ010000040.1 GCA_017380615.1 Clostridia bacterium
GACTTTTACAACAATGAAAGAATTCAACTTAAAACAAAACTGACTCCGCTTGAAAAACGAAATCAGTTTGTTGCTTAAATTTTAATTTTATCTACCATTATGGTCGTTTTTGTACTGTCCGCACAATTTGGGGCAGTTCATCTTTGAACACTCGGTTTTTTTGTGTTGATTATATATGTCTATTATGATATAATTACTACGATTGAATTTAGCATTCAGGGGTGTTTATTTTGTTAGACAGATTTCTTTCAGGCTGGGGTGCCTTTGTTGGTGTGTGCGAGCACATCAAGCTGTTCATTTACTCAAAAAGAGCCAACAAAATGCAGGCAACCTGTATCAAGAGGCTTATGAGAAAAAACAAATCTACTGTTTACGGCAAGCTTCACAATTTCAAGGATGTTCATTCCATTGAAGACTACCAGAGAATTGTTCCCCTCTCTGTTTACGACGACTATGATGAATATGTATGGCGTATGGCAAATGGTGAAAAGGGTCTTATAACAAACATGTATGTAAGACGTTTCACTGAAAGCTCAGGCTCTACAGGTAAGCAAAAGCTTGTGCCACTTTCTTATTGGGCAGAGTGGGTTTGCCAGTGCTTCAGCTTCAGTGCACCTATCGGTTGTGCTGTTAAATGGTTCGGAAGAAAAGGTAAGACTTTGCCACCACAAAACGGGCTTTTAACTGCTGAAATCGGTTGCAGAAAGGTAAAGGGTGGCACAATCAGCTGTCTTTCATCTATCCCCCTTCTTAACGTTAAACCAATAATCACTCTTTTCACAACATCTCCGAGAGAGGTGCTTTTCCCTGATCCTGACAGCAAAATGGATATGAATTATCTTAAACTCCGTTTTGCTTTACCTAACAGAAAGATAAGCTATCTTGGTACAATATTCATTACAACTCTTGAGTCAATGTTCTTTTACATGGAAGAAAATTGGGAAATGCTTTGTGATGACATTGAAAAAGGCATTATCAATGAAAGCATAGAAATGCCTGATGAGCTACGAGCAAAATTCAATAAAAAGCTTAAGCCAAATCCTAAAAGAGCTAATGAGCTTCGCGAAGAATTCAGAAAAGGCTTTGATGAATCCCCTATTATCCCGAGAATTTGGCCCAGAGTCGGCTGGATGTATGGTATGGGTACCGGCTCTCTGAGTTTCTATGCAAAGAAGCTCAGAAGATACATTGGTGAGGATTTACCAATGCATTATCTCGGCTATACAGCAACAGAAGCCTTTATGGCTGTGCCCATTGAGCTTAACTCATATGATTATGTTATTCTTCCCCAGAACGGTTTCTATGAATTCCGTCCTATTGAGCAGGAAGGATATGATAATCTGCTTACAATCAAGGAACTTGAGGTTGGCAAGGAATATGAAATTATTCTCACAAATATGAGTGGCTTCTACCGATACAGGATAATGGATGTCATCAAGGTTACAGGCTACTACAATCAATCACCCAAAATCACCTTCCAATACAGACTCAACCAGATTGCAAATATCAGTGGTGAAAAGGTAAGCTCTCTTGCTTTTGATGAGATGATTGCAAACCTCTCAGAGCACACAGGTGATTTATATATCGGATACAGCATATATGCAGACAGAAGCACATCTCCGGGTCACTACAAGCTCTTCCTTGAATTGAGTGAAAACATCAGTGATGAAAAAAAAGCCGAATATTCTGCACTGTTTGAAAAATTCCTTTGCAAGGGCAATGTAAGCGTTGAGCCGCTTATCAAAAGCGGCGCTTTAGGTCACCCTGAGGTTAAATTCCTAAAAAAAGGAACATATGATGAATACCGTGAGCTGCTCAGAAGCAGAGGTGCAAACCTCAACCAGGTGAAGCCACTCAAGGTTATTGACACAGAAGAGAAGAAGGATTTCTTCTTTGCACACATCGAGGAATAAGAAATGCTCAATTTTGAACAGGAAGCCAATGCATTGAAAAGCAAGGGCTTAACAGACGAAAATGTTATTAAAGCTCTTATTGATAAAAAAGAGCTTTCTCCATATATGCAAAAGCAGAGATTCCCTACCGAAATGTATGACAAGGTTAATCTTATGTGTCGGAATTATATGGACAGAATGGCAAGATTCGAGGTTGACTATGACTTTGTAATAGACATCGAGAAATTCAAAAACACTGTCATCTGCTTTCTCGAATGTGCTCCATTTATGCATTCTCGGGTTATCAGCTCCCCTATTGCGCCATACTGGAAGGTGGCTGATTACCACATTGACGATATGATTAAGGTAGCCTTCGTTGAAGATATTGACACAGCCCGAGAGAATTTTTTCAAAAATTCAATTCCCTTAAAAAACAATGTTCAAATGCATATAGGAGTATTTATTTGCAACTCCCAAACATATATATGCTTTTACTGGAATCACATGTGCTTTGATGGTGGTGGCTTCAAAGCCTTTTGGGCAGATATCTGTAAAAATTACAGCAGATATGTGCAGGAGGGTATCCCCCCTATTGATTTCTCATCAGGCTCCCGAAGCTATAAAGATGTGTACAAGGATATGCCTCATGAGAAGCGTAAGAAAGCAATGAAGCAGCTTGCAAATATATCACCAAAAATCAAGCGCACACTCCCCTTCACAAACGAAAAAACACTTGATGTTATAATCTCACACAGAGAAATCAGTGAAGAAAGCTTTACTAAAGCACTCTCTTATGCAAAAAGCATTGGTGCAACAGCAACAGATCTTGTGCTTGCAGCATATATCACTGCACTTAGTAAAGTGTCGCATCTCAAAGCAGATGATGAAATCAGCGTTGCATGTGCCACTGATTTAAGAAGACACATCAAGGATTTATCCACAATCGGCTACACAAACCATGTTTCATTCATTCACTGCCACCTTCAGCACAAAGGAAATGACTTCAAAGAAACACTTAATCTCGTTGCCAAAAAGACGAAAGAGCTGAAGACGGACGAATTTATGGGTCTGCATGGCCTCCCCTTGCTAAACTTCGCGTACAAATCAATGACCTATATTCAGGCAGAAACGCTTGTTAAGCTGTTTTACAACAACCCAATCTTATCAGTAAGCAATGTTGGTGCCATTGATACAGTTGCATTTTCAATGGTAGGAAACAAGCCCTTCTCTGCATTTGTTGCAGGTGCTGCAAAAAATAAGCCTTGCGCTGTTATGACCTGTCTTAGTATTAACGGTATTTTCAAGGCATCTATTTGCCTGAGAGGTACTCCGAGAGATAAAGAAATTCTTGAGGATTTCTTTACAGAATTCAAAAACACTATTGATAGCATATAAAAAAACTGTACTTGAGAAAACTCAAGTACAGTTTTTGTTTTATTAGTCCTTAGTAAGCAGACGGATATATCTCTTGAAGAACGCAACACCGTTTTCAAGGGATGCAACTGGAATTCTTTCGTCTGTTGCGTGGGCTGTGAGCACAAGACCCAAATCAACAAGGAATGGAGAATAACGATAAATATTATCGCAAACATCCTCAAACTGACGGGCATCTGTACCACCCATAACAAGATAAGGTGCAACAATTGCCTGCGGATCCATGCTTTTGCAGGTCTGCTCAATAACCTTGAAGGCTCTTGAATCAGTTGGAGAAATCTTTGAAGGATTCTTACCTGCGAGAAGCTTAACATCTACGCCCTTGCCAACAACCTTTCTGATATGAGCTTCAACATCTTCAACTGTCTGACCGGGCATTATACGGAAATTAACAACAGCTGTTGCCTTCTGTGGAAGAACGTTTGGTGCAGGACTGCCCTGGGACATTGTTACAGCAGTTGTTGTTCTCATCATGCTTGCAACCGGTGGAATGCTTGAACAAATTTTTGTTACAAGTGGCTTGAGAATCGGGAGATTACTTGCAACACATCTTACGGGATATGTTGTATTCTTTCCGATTTCATTGAACAGTGAATAAAGCTGAGGGGTAAGCTCTGCTTTAAACTGATTGTTTTCAAGTTTGCAGATAGCCTTTGCAAGCTTACCCAAAGCACTGTGCTTGGGTGGTTGCGATGAGTGACCGCCCTTTGCATCAACAGAAAGCTCAAAGTCAACATGACCCTTTTCTGCAATACCGATACCTGCAAGGTGACCATCTATAACCTTATCAACCTTTACACCAAGTATCGCACCACCCTCATCAATAAGACAATCAAGGTGAATGCCGTTATCCCTGAAATAGTCATTCATACAAGCAGCGCCACATGTCTTATCCTCTGCCATTACCTCTTCGTTGTGGCCGAGGCAGACATAGATATCTCTTTCAGGCTCATATCCCTCTTCAAGAAGTGTTTCAACAGCTTCCATAACACCGATAAGGTGATTCTTCATATCAATGGCTCCTCTGCCCCAGACAAAGCCCTCTTCAACAGCACCACTGAATGGTGGATATTTCCAATCCCCCTCAGTACCGGGTGTTACAGGAACAACATCCTGATGAGCAAGAAGACAAATCGGGTCTTTCTCGGGATGTGAGCTCTTCCAATGATACATAAGGCTGCGAGTTGCAATCATCTTCACATCGAGCTTTTCGTGCATAAGAGGATAGCTTTCCTTCAAGAACTCGTGGAACTCATCAAACTTTGACCAATCGACAAGACTTTCATCTCTGTTTGCGATTGTTGGAATCTGAATAGCTTTTGAAAGGTGCTGAATAAATCTTTCAACATCAACCTTTTCAGGCTCAAGAGAAGCATCAGCCACAATTGGCTTTGCCTTATAGGTGGTGGCTGCACGTGCCATGCTTACTCCAACACCTGCAGCAGCAAGGGCACCTACACCCTTTAATACATTTTTAACTTTCTTATTCATATTAACACCCTTTCATTAAAAGAAAGAAATCTGGTCACTATCAGGAAGGTCTCCGAATGCACCACAATACTTGAGGAGCTGAACTGTAGATTTACCTGCGCCTGAACGGAACGCAAAATCTTCAATCGAAGAGAACTTACCTTCACCATCATCTCTTGCACTTACAAGCTGCTCTGCAGCTGCTGCACCGATACCGGCAAGAGATGCATATGGCATTCTGATTTTCTTTTTAATTGTCCCATCAGCTTCCTCAACCTCTTCAGGCTCGTAAGAAGCAGCTGATGATTTATAAATATCAATCGGAAGGAATTCAATGCCACGAACCATCGCCTCATAAACAATCATCATAATTGTTTCTTTAGCTTTTTCAGCAGCTGATGCTTCCTTTCCCTTATTTCGAATCATGGCAAGAAGAGTTTTCACAGCTTCTTTACCCTTGCACATTGCCTCTGCATCAACATCATCACCACGAACAGTGAGATATGCACAGTAATATTCAAGAGGATGATAAATCTTGAACCAAGCAAGACGAAGAGACGCAATGATATATGCAGCAGCATGTGCCTTAGGGAACATATACTGAATTTTTTTACAAGAATCAATATACCACTCAGGGACACCGTGCTCACGCATCATAGCTTCCTGCTCAGGCTTAAGCTGTTTGTTCTTCTTACGGACATCCTCCATAATATCAAAGGCGTGCTTTGGCTCAAGACCCTTATGAAGAAGATAAACCATGATACTGTCTCTGGTACCAATAACCTCAGAAATTGTACATATGCCATCTTTAATAAGATCCTGAGCATTACCAAGCCATACAGCAGTACCATGAGAAAGACCTGCGATCTGAATAAGGTCCGCAAAGCTTTGTGGTTTTGCTTCAAGAAGCATTCCCTTGGTGAAATCTGTTCCCATTTCAGGAATGGAAAGAGTACCTGTGGGCCAGCCCAACTCCTCCGCTGTTATACCAAGAGGCTCCGGAGAGGTACACAATTCATAAAGCTTTCTGTCACTGATATCAATATCAAGAACATCAATACCAGTAAGATCTGTAAGGTGCTTGTAAATCGTGGGAACATCATGGCCCAGCTCATCAAGCTTGAGAAGCGTATCGTGCATGGAGTTGAAATCAAAGTGAGTTGTGATGATATCCTTTGATTCATCCTCAGCAGGACGCTGAACAGGTGTGAAATCTTCAACCTCATAGGTATTAGGAACAACAACCATACCACCGGGATGCTGACCGGTTGTTCGCTTAACACCGGTGCATCCGATGGTGAGACGATCTATTTCAGCCTTTGTTACACCGAGGTTTCTGTCCTCCACATATTTCCTCACAAAGCCGTAGGCTGTTTTATCTGCGATACCTGAAATTGTTCCTGCCTTGAAAACATAAGCCTTACCAAAAAGCTCTTCTGTATATTTATGAGATCTGCTCTGATATTCACCTGCGAAGTTAAGGTCAATATCAGGAGATTTGTCACCAAAGAATCCCAGGAAGGTTTCAAATGGGATCTCGTGGCCATCTCTTATAAGAGGAGTGCCACACTCAGGACAATTCTTTGCAGGGAGGTCAAAGCCTGAGCCAACCTCATTGTGAAGGAAAAATTCGGAATATTTACACTGTGGGCAACGATAGTGTGGCTCAAGCGGGTTAACCTCAGAAATACCTGCCATAATGGCAACAAATGAGGAACCAACGGAGCCTCGGGAGCCAACATAATAACCACATTTTTCCGATTGTTTAACAAGAAGACGGGCAATCATATAAAGACCTGCGAAGCCATTTTTGATAATGGATTTAAGCTCCTTATCAAGACGGTTTGCAACAACCTCGGGAACGGGGTCACCATACCATTCCTTTGCTCGTTCCCAACAGAATTTTGTCAGGTCCTCCTCAGCACCTGGAATGATTGGGTTAAATGTGCCATCCGGAATGGGAAGAATTCCCGGCTCCACCATATCTGCAATAATATTTGTGTTGGTAATAACAACCTCTTTTGCAACATCTTCACCAAGATATGCGAAATCCTCAAGCATCTCCTCGGTAGTCTTAAGATAAAGTGGCGGCTGATAATCAGCATCATCAAATTTCTGACCTGCCTGAAGGATTGCTCTGTATATAGCATCGTTTTTATCAAGGAAGTGAACATCACCGGTTGCAACAGTTTTCTTTCCGAGACTATCGCCAAGGTGAATGATTCTTCTATTAATATCCTGAATATCCTCGTATGAATTTATGTTCTTGAATTTCTCTCTGTAGGCATCTCTCATACCTTCTTTACGGAGCATATAAGCATTGTTTTCAACGGGCTGAATTTCAAGATAATCATAGAAGGATGCAATTTCCACAAGCCTTTCCTGAGGAGCTTCATCAACAAAAGCATCAAAAAGCTCACCCTCGGAACACGCACTGCCTATGATAAGACCCTCACGCATTTCGTGAATGAGGCTCTTGGGCATTCTTGGTTTTTTACGATAATAATCAAGATTAGACTTTGAAATAAGCTTATAAAGATTCTTAAGACCTACCTTATTCTTTACAAGCAGAACACAATGGTAATATGGTGACGCTTTAATTTCATCAATGGTTTTCTTCGTGCCATCAATATTAACATCATCCACAAGGTATGCTTCACAGCCATAGATAATCTTGAAATCTGTGCCTCTTGCAGTGTTGCAAGCCTCAGGGAAAGCCTGAACACAGCCGTGGTCTGTGATTGCAATTGCCTTGTGTCCCCACTTCATTGCTCTTTTAACAATGGATTTCGCGCTACTCATAGCGTCCATTGCAGACATATTGGTATGAAGATGAAGCTCAACACGCTTCTCCTCTGCCTCATCAACAAAATCCACCTTATTGATAAGTGAAACACTGGTAGGCTTAATTACATGATCCTTCATATAATCATCATAAATAACAGTACCACGCACGAGGACTGTGCAGCCCTCCTTAACCTTACCGTCAATATACTCAAGCTCTTCCTTAAGACCAAAGAATTTACATGTAAACGAGCCGGTATTATCTGTAATATTAAAATTGATTATGTAACGCTTGCCATCCTTGGTTTCACGCTTTTCGTATTTGAAAACATCTCCCCAAACAATTACATCGCCACCATCAAAAGTAACATCTGACATTGCCTTGGGTTTTTCATATCTGAACTGTCCATAGATTGTTTTTACTGAACTGAAATCGAGAGGAACTCCCTCAAAGTTAGGGTTTTCCTCCGGTGGTTTAACAGGCTGATTAGCTCTGTCTATCTCCTTTTGCTTTTTGATAAATTCATCAGCATCGCTGTCCTTACCGGTGAGTTCAACCTGAATTTTTCTGTCAAAATGCTGAAGAACATATTCCTCAAGAAATCTGTCTGCCTTAGCATTTGCGCAGATATCTCTGCCACTTTTAAGGAAATTGATTGTAAAAACATCATCAACAAAGCTTGTCTCAACATCATCAAGGAATCCGTTTGTCTGAGGCACGCTCTTTTTAACAACCTTAAGAAGCATAGGAAAGCAGCTGTATGTAAGCTCCTCGGGAGGCAAAACAAATTCAAACTCCACCCTCTTCATCTTCAAGGAAAATTTAATTTCATTAGCAACAGCCTTGAGACACATGATATTTTCAAACTTATCAATGTGGAGAGTTGCTGTTATTGACTGCTCCTCTTTATTAATATTTAATTCTGTAAAAAAAGTGTTTGAAAGCATTGAACGGTAACGCTCTGTTGCTATATATTCACCGAATATTTCCAGAAAATTATACAATTTCATATTTTATCTATCTCGTCAAGCAACGCCTTGACAATTTCCGTTTCAGGAACCTTTCGTAATATTTCGCCTTTCCGGAAGATTACGCCACATCCATCGCCACCTGCGACACCGATATCTGCCTCACGGGCTTCTCCCGGACCATTAACCACACAACCCATAACAGCGATTTTAATGGGTTTTCTTATATTCTTTACTGATTCTTCAACCTGATTTGCAAGTGAAACCAAGTCTATTTTTGTTCTTCCGCAAGTCGGACATGCAACAATCTGTGGTGTCTCAACTCTTAAATTTACAGCGTTGAGTATATCTCGCGCTGCAGCAATTTCTTTAACGGGAGAATCGGTTATTGAGACACGGAGAGTATCACCGATTCCTTTAATGAGAAGTGAGCCTATTCCGATTGAGGATTTTATGAGAGAGCTTCTCTCTGTGCCTGCTTCTGTTACGCCGAGGTGAAGAGGATAATCACATCTTTCTGCAACAAGACTATATGACTTCACCATATTTTCAACATCGGAGGATTTGATTGAAATGATTGTGTCATAAAAACCACAAGCTTCAAGCATTGCAACATGACGGAATGCACTTTCTACCATTGCCTCGGGAGTTGCTCCACCAAATTTTTCAAGAAGTTCCTTTTCGACCGAACCGGAATTGACACCGATTCTTATGGGTACTCCTTTAAGGGCACAGGCATCAGCCACAGCTGCTACTCTTTCCTGTGAACCGATGTTGCCCGGATTGATACGGATTTTGTCAACTCCTGCCTGAAGACTTTCAAGAGCAAGCTTGTAATCAAAGTGGATATCTGCAACAAGTGGAATATTTGCGTTTTCCTTGAGCTTTCCAAGAACAGCAACAGCCTTCATGTCAGGCACAGCCATTCGAACAATTTCACAGCCTGCAGCCTCAAGCTCCTTAAGCTGCTTGAGATTTGCACTGAAATCATCTGCAGGTGCATTAAGCATCGATTGAATAGCAATTGGTGCATCTCCACCGATTTTTACATTTCCGACATTTACTTGTCTTGTAATTCGTCTAATCATTTTAATCACCGAAATTGTTTTATTATATCACTGATTGTTACCACAGCCATAAAGCCGAGAAGCAACACAAGACCCACTGTATGAATTTTACCTTCCTTTTCTGCGGGAATTGGCTTTCTTCTTATCATCTCAATAAGGAGGAAGAAGAGTCTGCCACCATCAAGTGCAGGGAACGGAAGAAGATTAAACACGCCAACATTGATTGTAATTATCGAAAGGAAATTCAATGCTGTGAGAATTTTATCCTTAAAGCTTTCAGGCTCTGCTGTTGACTCGGCAATTGCTGATATCGTGCCGATGGGACCTGAAACATCTTTCATTCCGTATTTGCCGGTTACTAAATCCACAAGGCTTAACCTTACCATCTGAACAATGGATGCAGATTCAAGGAAAGAGTTTTTTAAAACATTGGAAAAGTTAGGCTCTTCACCAAGAATTTTGAAATCTTGAGAAATATATTGCCTACCTTCAAACTCAAACTGTTGGAACTCAACATCCTTTAATTCAACCTTCTCACCATTGCGGCGCACAACCATATCGATTTTATTATCTCTGTCACGGACAAGGTTAAATGGAATTCCTCTGAAGGAATAAACAGGTGTATCATTGATTTTAAGAATTTCATCATCAACCTGAAGTCCGCTAGCCTGACTTGTTGCATTCTCATCAAATCGTACAACCGTGCGTGTTCCTACAAGCTCACTTGAAGAAAGACAAATCGAAACAACCACGAGACCTAAAATAAGATTAAGAATTGCACCAGCAGCAATGATAATAAAGCGTTGCCATGCAGGCTTTTTGTTAAAGGCGTGGGCATCATCACTATCTTCATCCTCACCTTCCATGCTTACAAAGCCACCAATAGGAAGCAGACGAACAGAATAAACAGTGTCACCCTTCTTTTTTGAGAAGAGCTTAGGACCCATCCCTAATGCAAATTCATTAACCTTAACCTTAAAAAGCTTTGCGAAGAAGAAATGACCAAATTCGTGAATACCCACAATCACGCCAAAAAGAAAAATGGCTAAAAGATAGGGCCAAACACTGCTCCAAATAGATAAAAATGTGCTCAATACGGTTACACCACCAAAATAATATAATCAGATTTTTGCCAATTTACGGACTATTTCCCTCATAAATGAGTCTGTATTATAAACATCCTCTAAACTATAATCCTGCTTATCATTCAGCTCCTCGGCTGCTTCAGCTATGAGACGAGGGATATCAAGGAAAGAGATTTTCCCTTGTCTGAAGAGAAGATTGGCTTCTTCGTTAGCACAATTGACAGCTGCAGGATAAAGTCCACCCTTACGAATAGCAGCACGGCATATGTCCATGCAAGGAAATGTTTCATAATCAGGCTTATAGAAGCTAAGTTTTCCAATCTCCCACAAATCCAACTGCTTTTCAGGAGACGGATACCTTTCAGGATATGTTATTGCGAACTGAATGGGAAGCCGCATATCGGGATGACCAAGCTGCGCAATAACTGAATTATCATCATACTCAATAAGAGAATGAACAATGCTTTCTCTGTGAACAACAATATCAATCATATCTGCAGATACATCGAAAAGCCACACTGCCTCAATAAGTTCAAGACCCTTATTAAACATTGTCGCGCTGTCTATTGTGATTTTCTGTCCCATTGACCAGCTTGGGTGCTTGAGTGCATCTGAAAGGGTCACCTTTTCAAGCTCCTCTTTTGTTTTACCGAAGAAAGGTCCACCTGATGCAGTGAGGATAATTCTTTTAAGGGCCTTGTTAGATGGTGCACCAAGCAGACACTGAAAAATTGCAGAATGCTCACTATCCACAGGAAGAATTGAAACGCCATTCTTCTTTGCAGCATTTGTTACAAGCTTACCACCTGCAACAAGTGTTTCCTTATTGGCAAGGGCTATTGTTTTGCCTGCACCAATAGCATCAAGAGTGGGCTTAAGACCTGCCATTCCCACAACAGCATTAAGAGTGATTTCACCCTTACCCTCACTTGCACAGAAGCAAACGCCCTCCATACCGCTGAGCACCTTCACAGGCAAATCGCTTACCCTTACCTTAAGGTCCGCCGCTGCCTTTTCGTCCACAAGAGCTGCATATTGTGGTCTGAATTCTCGTATCTGATTTTCGATTATATCAACATTAGAATAGGCTGTAAGGGCTTCGATTTTATAGCCATGCTCTCTAGCAACATCAAGAGTCTGCACACCGATTGAGCCTGTGGAGCCTAAAAGATTTATAGTTTTCATAATTTCTCTCAATCCATAAGATTTATTGCAGCGTAAAGGACAGGCATAACAAACAAAACACTGTCGAATCTATCCATTATTCCACCATGACCAGGCAGAAGCTTACCGAAATCCTTGACACCGAAGTTTCTTTTAATTGTGGAGGCTGCAAGGTCGCCACACATACTTACAACGGATAATATAATGCTGAGAATAACTATACCGACATAGGACAGGCTGCTTTCTCCTTCAAAAACATAATTTTTAAAGATGAATAATAACAACACGTTAAGTAATGCTGCACCAACAATACCACCAATAGCACCTTCAACAGATTTCTTGGGGCTGATTTTGGGACAGAGCTTGTGTTTACCAAGCTTACTTCCAACGAAATACGCAAATATATCTGTCATCCAGGAAGCAAAGAAAACAAAGATGATAAGAAAGACACCATCCATTTTTGTCAAGCCTTCAATATGCTTATGTACATCTCTGAAATATATCATTAAAGAAAACGAGAACGGCACACAAGCAGAGGCGAAAATCGCAATAACGGTCTGCTCAAATCTTGTGCTCTCGAATTTTATAAGCATAAACACAAGAAGAAGAACAACATATACACAGCCTATTGCTGCAAAAGGTACCTTGATTCCAAAATGAAAGACAAAGGGTATTATTGCAGAAAAAACCATACTTGCTGCCATTATCAGCTTATTTGTAAGCCCTGTTGCCCTTTCAATCTCCCACACTGCAATGCACGAAAGAAGTGAAACAAACACAGGGAAAACAATTGTGTTCATAAGAAGAAGCGCACCAATAAATACTATTCCAAATAAAAGTGCTGTTATAACTCTCTGCTTCATAATTATCTCCATTAGCCCGGAAAAGCGTATCCTGAAAGATACGCTTAACCCACACTTAATTATACTCCGCCAAAACGACGGTTACGTTTTTGAAAATCATTAATAATATCGTTAACATTTTCCTCTGTGAAATCAGGCCACAGAACATCTGAAAACCAGAACTCTGAATAAGCCGACTGCCACTGCAGAAAATTTGACAATCTGAACTCGCCACTTGGACGAACAATAATGTCAGGGTCAGGTTGACCCGCCGTGTAGATATTATCACTTATGGTTTGCTCTGAAATTTCATCTATTAAAATTTCGCCCTTCTGCACCTTGGAGACAATCTCCTTGACAGCATGGGTAATTTCGGCTCTGCCACCGTAATTAAGAGCAACGTTAACTGTTATCTTACTATATTTTTTAGATTTACGTTCAGCCTTTTCAATAAGCTTTATCAAATCCTGAGGAAGTCCTTCTCTTTCACCGATAAAACGTATCCGTGACTGACGAATATCGTTCTCACGCTCTCTGTCATCTGCTTCAAGAAGGTATTCCTTAAAAATCTTCATAAGTGCCTGAACTTCATTTTTGGGTCTGTTCCAGTTTTCTGTGGAAAAGGCATAGAAGGTAACATACTTTATGCCGATATCGGCACAATACTCCGTTATCCTCCTGAAGGTTTTGGCACCTGCCTTATGACCCTCGCTCCGTTCGAGGCCACGCTGCTTCGCCCATCTGCCATTGCCATCCATAATGAATGCAATGTGCTGTGGCAAAACATCGAAATGAGGTAAATTATTACTCATAATCAGATTTCCATTATTTCCTGAGTCTTTGATGCTGCGATCTCTTCAACCTTTTTGATGTACTCATCAGTGATTTTCTGAATTTTCTCTTCAGCAAACTTCTGGTCATCTTCTGTGATTTCTGAGTTCTTCTTCATTGCCTTAATCTTATCAATGCAATCTCTTCTGATGTTACGAACGCCAACCTTTGCATCCTCAGCATACTGAGAAACTTCCTTTGAAATCTGCTTTCTGCGCTCTTCTGTGAGTGCAGGGAAAACAAGACGGATTACTCTGCCATCGTTTGATGGATTAATACCGATATCTGATGCCTGAATAGCCTTTTCAATAAGAGAAAGAGTTGATGCATCCCATGGCTGAATCGCGAGAATTCTTGCCTCAGGAACAGAAACTGCTGCCATCTGATTGATTGGTGTAGGGCAACCGTAATAGTCAACCTGAACCTTATCGAGAACAGCTGCATTTGCACGACCTGCTCTGATTGAGTTGTATTCATACTTAAGTGATGAGATTGTTTTCTCCATTTTTTCTTTTGCTAAATTGAATACTGATTCCATAGATAAATCCTCCGTATATGTAAATTTAATTTTTATGAATTTGTTACAACAGTACCTGCATTTTCACCACAGACAGCTCTGTTGATATTTTCCGGGTCATTGAGATTGAAAACAAGAATAGGGATGTTGTTTTCCTGACAAATTGCTGCTGCAGCTGTGTCCATAACTGCAAGATGTCTTTCGAGAAGCTCGTTGTGAGTTATTCTGTCAAACTTAACAGCATCGTTGAACTTATTTGGGTCCTTATCATAGATGCCATCAACATTGGTTGCTTTAAGATAAACATCTGCACCAATCTGTGCTGCCCTGAGTGCTGCACCTGAATCTGTTGAGAAAAACGGGTTACCTGTACCACCTGCGAAAATAACCACTCTGCCTTTTTCAAGGTGAGAAACAGCCTTATCCCTCATGAAGGTTTCAACAACACCTGTTATCTGCACAGCAGACATTACCCTTGCTTCAACACCGATATCGAGAAAGCCCTGCTGCAAAGCAAGTGAGTTCATAACTGTGGCAAGCATACCAATGCTGTCTGCTCTTGTGCGGTCCATAGCACCACTGCTGCGTCCTCTCCAGAAATTACCACCACCAACAACAATACCAACCTGAACACCCTTGTCAGTGATCTTTTTAACAGCACAGCAAACTTCGTTTACAACATTGAAATCAAAGCCGTGACCAGCCTCGCCTGCAAGAACCTCTCCACTGATTTTTAATAGAAGTCGTTTATAAACGGGTTCCATTTATATTCCCCTTTCAGCCGTGAAATCACAGCACTTTTTCTCTATTATTTTACAATAAATGGTCAATATTGTAAATAGTTAAATATCTAAAAAATTATATTATTTTATATATATTATATACAACAAAAAAAGAGTTACCTATCACGGCAACTCTAAATTGGTTTATGATGCATATCGTTTAAGACGGATTCTGTCTGAAATCATTGCAACAAACTCTGAATTTGTTGGTTTACCTCGTTGACTCTGGATGGTATAACCGAAATACGAGTTAAGCACATCCACATCGCCTCTGTCCCAGGCAACCTCAATCGCGTGACGTATTGCTCTTTCAACACGAGAGGATGTACTCTGGAAGCTTTTTGCTACTGTGGGATAAAGAATTTTTGTTACTGAATTAAGCATTTCAGGGTTTTCAACAGTAAGACGGATTGCCTCACGGACATATTGATATCCTTTAATGTGAGCAGGAACACCTATCTGATGAAGAATTTCTGTTATAACAACATTCAAATCTTTTTTAACCTCATAGCTTGAAGGTGTGTTAATGCCCTTCCAGCTTGAAATCTGCACAATTCTTTCTGCCATATTCTGTGCATCAAAGGGCTTAAGGAAGAAATAATCAACTCCACAGCGAGTCAATTCTCTTTCAAAATTGGGGTTATCAATACCGGATGTTACTATAATCAAAGGTCTTTTAACAGGATCGGACATATTTATTCTTGATATAACACCCATTGCATCAATGTGCTGAAGGAAGGCATCCATAATGATAACATCGGGATGTTCTTCTTCAAAAATGTGCAGCAATTCCGCACCATTTTTGGCGCAAAGCTTAACATTCATCTTGTTTGCACGAAGCACCTCAGCCAGCTTGCGACTTGCTTCGTCTTTTTCATCTGTTAACAGTACAGATAAATTTCCTATCATGGAAGGTTCCTCCTAATACAGTGAGTGTTTCCGACCTAACTGATTTAAGCTATCCGACAGCACACACCTGTGTATTTCCTTAACACTTCGGTATCTCATTTCCAAAGTGACTAGATTATAACACCGTCTGTCATTATGTTCAATAGGTAATGATTATTATCGTTGTTTTCAACAAAACATTAAATTTTTCGTCCGTGAAAAGAAATATTTACTCTTGTATTGTGTCGAATTTTATCGAAAACATTGTGTATTTTGCCTCGCCTATTTTCTAAAAAAACAAAAACCTGAAGATAAAAACAGAAATCCTGCAAATTATGCAGGATTTCTGATATTTCATTTTTTTATCGCCTTTAACAATCTTATTGTCTGAACAACCATTGAAACAATGATAAAACCTATAGCTGTCAGAACAACACCGGGCTCATCCGAGCCGAGAATCATATTCATGATCCCCGCAACCCCAAGGAAGCCACCTACGGAAAGTATGAAGCTGATTATACCTGTAATTGTTACAGATTTCTTAGACTTTTCTTTCACACGAGAAACTGTTACGGGAAGAACGGTTGCAAGTGCACCTATGACCACTGCACATATATAGTAAGGAATTTCAATCCACTCAATATATAACGTATAGACGACAGCGAACACAGGAACTATAAATAAAACCGCCACAAAAGGAGCTACCACATTTTTATCTTTTTTGAGCACAAGAATAACAACCCACATAAGAAGGAACAACAAAGAAACTGCAATGCCGATATCAGGAAGAACCATCTGATTGACAGATATCTTTCCTATCAATTTTGCTTCTATTTGCTCTGCACTGTCATTATAAGCTGTTTTGCCGCCCTGCTTTGAAAGTCCAACAACTGTATCTTTGAGTGTGCCCGCAAGAGAATAATCCCACGCGTCAAAATTAAGAGTAAATACCGGACTGTCCTCTGCAAGAGTAAAATCAAATTCCGTCGGATTTTTGAACAATGGGTCTGTTACAAGAGGATTGTTTATGAAGCCCTTATCCTCAACAAAGCCGAGAGTACATGAATCCTCTGTGATGTTGAAATAAAGCTCATCACCTTCTGTAAGGCTCCACATAAGGTTTCCGTTATCATAGAAGTGTTGCGTATCCTGCATATTCACATAAACAGGTACCTTATCATAGGTGAGGAAGATGTTATTGTAGTAGAAGGCTGTTGCATGGTCTTCTTCTCTCACACCGGGATTAACCTGTCCCTCGCCACTGAGAGCAGAAATATTATTTCTTATAATATTGCCCTCACCATAGTGAATATTCAAGCCCTGACTACCACAGCAATAAAGAAGATTTTTCTCCACCGTCATAAAAGATGAGCCCTCATCAAGATATACACCCCAGCCGCCATAACCACCTTCACCTGGGTCTGCGGCAACATTATGGATTACATTTTCCGTTAGCCTTGTACCGGGCTGTTTGCCGAGCATATAGATACCACCCATATCGGAAAGCCACCCTTGTCCGATGTTGTAAATAAGGTTTCGGCTTATATTGATATTTCGGGTGACATGGTAAGCATAGCCCCACACCCAACCAACAGAAATGCCTGTGTAATAGCCATCATGAATCTCGTTGTTAACAACCTCTGCTGTGTCACAATATGTGATATGAATGCCTATACCACAAAAGAATTTTCTGCCGTATTTGTAAATTTCATTATTTTTTATTGTGATATTGGATGTGAAGTCAGCCTCACCGGGCAGACAGTTAGTGCCACCAACATATATAGCTGTTGCAGCAATTTCCTCAAAATAACAACTTTGCACGGAGGAATCTCTTACTCCGTTTTTGAATTTCAGGGCTGTTCCACCAAGATTTTTGAATTCACAATTTCTGAAATGAATATTTTCAGCATATTCGACCTCAACAACACCATCAACAAACATGGCTGCCTGAGGAAAATCCACATTATACTCATCTTGCCAGGAGCCTTCATAAAGACCATCAGCCTCAGGCATCACCCAATCTGTTCTTGCAAAACGGACACCTTCAAAGGATATTGAATCAACACCACTGATTTTTACAAGCTTGTCTGTGTGAGACCCATAAAGAGTAAGCGAATCAGCATTTTCATTTTCAAAAGGAACATAGTACAAAACGCCATCCGACCTGTCAACATAATATTCCCCTGATTTATCTAATGCTTCAAAAACATTTTCAAAATAATAACGGTCAATCTCCCGTATATTCATACCCGATGGTCTGGACATTGTGAGCTTACCCTTTTCGAGGTCAAGTTCTTTTATATAAGCGAGCTCATCATGCCAATAATGAAGAATTCTTACATTGACATCATTTGTGTTTTTAAAGGGCGATTTAATGTCATTTTTATCAAAATAGAATGAGCTCTGACCGAGACAATATTCCCATATTGCTGTCTCTGGTGTCCACAAATCATCTTCCGGACTAAGACCCTTAACAGTGAAATAGCCTGTTTCGGGATATCTTGTTATACTGAGCGTGCATCTGTCACTGAAAAGTGTTTTGAAATACCAATTCTCGGCTGATGTGTCAAGCTGTTTTTTGAAAACCTTAACGCCATTGATCTCACCTTCAGTAAAACCTGTGATGACTTCTGCACCGGAAAATTCAACAACCTGACCGTTATATGCCTTGTATGTTACATTTGGCATATCCTCGGCGTTAAATTCAAGAACCTTATCTATAAAATATGTACCACCAAGCAAATAAACAACAGCTGTTTTTCCTGATGATTTGTATTTTTTCAATTCATTCTTTGCCTGAAGAAGTGTGTAAGGTGAATCATTTGTGCCACTACCCTTTCCGTCTGCATCGGGTGAAGCATAAAGTGTGATGTCCACACCGGTAATCGCTGAAGCACTCGTGCTGAATAAGGATAACCCTGAAATCAAAACAGCAAGAACTAAAACAAATGACAAAAGCTTTTTCATAAAATCACCTTAATACTCTGTACCCACATGAGGCTACTGTAATTTTTCCTGAAATTTTTTCATCTGAGAGAATGTCTGTGTATTCCTTATCAAGACATATCACTTTATCCGAATCTGTGAAATTCATTGCAAAGATTACATTACCTCTCTTACGGATTATAACACCCGACTCTGCCTCAAGTGCTGTATCGGAAGAAATATCAATTTCATTCATAAGAGCATTGCAGAAATCAAACGAGAAATCCTCATCGTTTCTGAACGCAACATAATACGCCTTACCGGCACCATAGTTATTCACAGTGATCGCCGGTGAGCCTGCGTAAAAATCTTTTTCATAGTTTCCAAGCACAGAAGAACCATTTGCATGAATAATATCACAGACATGCTCAACAGAATATTCTTTTCCGTTATAAGCAACTGAATTCTTCATTCCCTCAGGAAGAGAATCTGTTTCCTCGCACCAGATACCGAAAACATCCTTTAATTCATTTGCAGGGAAGCCACCAAGATAACAAAGGTCATTTTCATCCACAAGGCAGGAAAGATAGGTCGTAACAAAGCTACCACCTTTTTTCACATAGTCCTCAATTCTTTTAATTGTACCGGGCTTAAGCATATAAAGAAATGGTGCAATAACAAGGTCATATTTTGAGAAATCCGTATCCATAGGAATAATATCCACAGAAACACCCTTCTGCCAGAATGGTTTATACCACTTAACACATTCTTCAAAATATTTTCTGTTAATGTTGTTATAGCCACAGAAATGCTTTACAGCCCAAGAGTTTTCCCAGTCATAAATAACGGCAACCTTACTATCTGACCTGCCACCAACAACATCATTGAGCTTTTCAAGCTCTGCACCGAGACGAGAAACCTCACCAAAAACGCGAGTGTGCTCGTGCCCACAATGGTCAACAACAGCTCCATGGTATTTCTCGTGACCACCTCTGCTTTTACGCCACTGGAAATACTGAACGCTATCTGCACCATGAGCAACAGCCTGAATTGCAGAAAGAGACTGAAGACCCGGACGAGGAAGCTTGTTAACTTCATGCCAGTTAACCAGAGAGGTCGTGCTTTCCATCATAAAAAACGGCTGACCATCCTTCATTGAACGGAAGGTATCGTGAACAAATGCTGTATCACAAGCCTCTTCAACATTTCTGCCCTTATCCCATGCAGGATAGTTATCCCAGGAAACAAGATCAAGATGCTTTGCAAATCCCTGATAATCAATGCCATCATACATTTTCATAAAATTTGTTGTGATGGGAATATCAGGTGTGATTTCACGAAGAGGCGCAATCTCATTTTCGAAGAATGAAATGTGGCTATCGGATACAAATCTGTTCCAGCAAAGCTTCATTGCAGAAACATGGTTTTCGCCTCTGAATTTTGGTGAATTAATCTGTGACCAATCGGTCATTTTGTGGCTCCAGAAACCATTCCACCATTTGAAATTAAGTTCCTCCAAATCATTGTGATAATATTCCTTAAGCCAATTTCTGAATGCCTCCTGACACAAATCGCAATGACACTCACCACAATACTCATTGGATATATGCCACATTTTCACAGCAGGGTGATTCTTGTATCTCTCGGCAAGCTTTGTGTTAATGTTTCTCACCTTCTCACGGTACACGGGAGATGTGAGACAATGATTATGACGAACACCGTATTCATTTCTTATACCAGTCTCCTCAACGCGCAGAACCTCGGGATATTTTTGCGAAAGCCACGCAGGTCTTGCACCCGATGGTGTAGAAAGAATAACAGCGATGTTATTCTCATGCAATTTATCAAGAATCTTGTCAAGAAATTCAAAGTTATACACGCCCTCTTCCGGCTCAAGCATTGACCATGAGAAAATACCGACTGTCGCACTGTTGATGTGTGCAAGCTTCATGAGCCGCATATCCTCATCCCAGATTTCGGGTGTATTTATCCACTGATCAGGATTATAATCACCACCATGAATTATATGATCAAAAATTGGTTTATCCATTGAAATACTCCTCATTTATAAGTTGTCTTTGATTATACAATCATTTTCACTTTATTTCAATATCCTTGACACCAAAAAACAACAATGATAGAATAGTTGCGGTGATTTTATGAAAAGACACAGCTTTCCTCTTATTGCGCTATTTCTCGCAATTGTTATGCTCACCTCTTGTGGTGACTCAAAGGTTATGCGTTCCGGAAAAATATCAAATGAAATAACACAAACATCGGTTATATTAAAAAGCACCATCACAGAGCAGGAGGCGTTCGGCGATTTCTTCCACAAATTCAACCCCTCCCACACTGTTCCCGGCTTGCGTGAAGGTGTTATTCCTCAGGGAATGTGCTATGATGAAACAACAGGCTATCTTCTCATAACCGGCTATTATGAAAAAGAGAAGTTTCCTTCTGTTCTTATGGCGATTGATGCCAAAACCGGAGTATTCATTGGTGCGTATTCCCTCAAAACAGCAGACGGGAATGATTATTTCGGTCATGCCGGTGGAATTGCAGCATCACAGAACACCGTATATATTACATCCGAGGGCGAATGCCACACCTTTCCTGCAACATTACTTTCAGGCTTAAAAAATGGTGATGAGCTTCGATTCCAGAGCAGATTCAAGCTTAACACTGCAGGCTCATTCGCTTGTTTTTACAACAACATCTTATGGATTGGCGACTTTGTTGAGAGTGACGATGAGGCGCGAGCAGAAACCGAAGATGTGACAACCCTTGAAAGTGGCGAAACCTTCTATGCATATTGCGAGGGATATACTCTTACAGATGGTCTCCCTGCTGTAAAAAAAATAAACAGTGAATCAAACGGCTACATTCCGGATTATTTTGTTGCTATTCCTGAGCAGGTTCAAGGAATGGCATTCACAAAGACTAACAAAATAATTTTCAGCACAAGCTACGGCAGAAAGAATAACTCTAAGCTTTATGTTTTTGACGACATCTTCCTTGATGAAAAAGCAGGAACAAAAATCATTGATGGGAACGAGGTTGATCTTTACGCCTGCAGCAACGCAAAGCTGCTTGAGGAAATAACTGCGCCACCAATGGCTGAGGGCATGGCAAATCACGATGATGGTATTTTTATTGCTTTTGAATCCGGAGCAAGAAAATACCGCAAAAACGGTAAATTTCCCGTTGACACATTATATTTCACAACAATGGAATAAAAAGAAGAACACGGCTGATTGAAAACAATCAGCCGTGTTCTTATAGTTTAATAAACTTTTCAAGCTTGAAGGAATAAATGTATTTCTCTTTCACAGGAATTCCTGTACACTTGAATATCGCCTCTGAATAAATCTCAAGCTGTGGTGTATAGATATCTGCAAAGGTTTTCTCATCAGAAATATTATCAGTTTTATAGTCGATGAGCACGAAGCCATCGTCCTCACGGAAGGCACAATCCAGCATACCCTGAACAAAAATATCCTCATCTGCAATTTCAGGTGAAGCATTTTCATACAGCTCCCCTGCCTTCTTAATGAACGCAAAGGTATATTCTCTGTGAACTTCTTTTGATTTCAGAAGGCGCTGACCCACAGCTGACTCAAAGAAGCTGTTCACAGCCTTATCATCAAGAGAAGCTATTTCCTTAAGAGAAAGCTCGCCTGTGTCAACAAGACGTTTTTTCTCAGCAGCAATATCTGTTCTTGCATTCTCAAAATCACAAAGCTCAAAAAATTTGTGAATAGCAGTACCTCTTTGAGCACCGGTGAATTCTTCACCCATAAATCGTGGCTTTCTTCTCGCAAAATATTTCCTGCCCTCTCTGTGCTTTTCCGTGGCAGAAGCAACAACCTTTGCAAGGACGCCACTGCAATCATAAGTGTATGCAAACCCTGTTTTTCCCCTCAAAGCAGCAAGAGCTGCTTCATCAACGGATGCTGCTACCTCCTCATTTAAGGAATCATCAGCCATACAAACATCAACTGCCGGACTCTCGCTGACTCTGTATGCATTCACACTGTGCTTATAATCTCTTATGTTACACAGCTGACGGGTTATATTGCAATCATCCTGCTGAGAAAAACAAGTGAGAAGCCACTCACCCATTGACCTGGACTTATACACAGCAAACGGGTGCAGCTTACCCTCCTTATCAAAGCCAAGATAATTATTGAGTTTTATCTTCTTTGCAACGCCATCTCTTGATCTGAGCGAGCAAACAAAAAGTATATGCTCCTTTGCTCGTGTAGCTGCAACATACAATACACGAAGTGCCTCGGAGGCACCTCCATATAGAATATCCTTTTCAACAGCAACAGAAGACAAGGTGTTATAGGTTGTGAAAAGACTATCATCTCTTATTTTAAGACCGATACCTGTTTCACGGGATATCTTCAATGTTTTGTAAGCATCCTGCCTATTGAAGCCTGATGAACAATCTCCCACAATAACATAAGGAAACTCAAGACCCTTGCTCTTGTGAATCGACATAATCTGAACGCCCGCCGGCACAGACATTCCACCATATGCACGAAGCTTTCCTGATTCTGCAGCATTATCCACGCTGCGTACAAATGCACTAAGACCTGCACGGCCACTCTGAGTAAAGCTGTCTGCAAGCTCAACAAAACCACGGATATTTGCCTGTCTTGCTGTACCATCCGTGCCCGCAAGAAAGATATTTGAAATATCAGTATCCTTAACAATAAATCTGACAAAATCATTTATCGGGTATGTTGCTGCTATGTTTCTGTATAGCTGAAGCTTGTTTATAAAGTTTTTAGCTTTTTCTGATGTTTTGGCATAATCCTCCAGACAGATATATAAATCGCTGTATCTGTCATTCACACGAAGCTGTGCAAGCTCATCTGCCGTGAAGCCGAATAACGGAGAAAACAAAACAGACAACAGTGCAATATCCTCCAACGGGTTATTAACAACCTTAACGAGAGCTAAAAGCAGCTGAATCTCGCGAGAAGCACTCACATCACCATCAAGCACAGTGTTTGCTGAAATGCCCACATCCTTGAGAGCCTCTGAAAAAACATACGCTTTATCCTTCATGCTTCGAAGGAGAATGCACACATCAGAGCTTTCAATAGGTCTGAGCCCTTGCTTGGTGCTCACCATAACACCCGAAGAAAGCAAATTCTTTATATATACTGCAATCTGCTCTGCTTCAAGTGCAATCGCATCTGCCGACTTATACTCCGAATAATCGAGGCACATAAGACCAACATCCGGTGTATTTTTTTCAGGATAAGTAGCTCCACAGACCAGATACTCCTTTTCATTATAATCAATTTCTCCGACCTGCTCACTCATAAGAGTTTTAAAAAGATGGTTTGTCACCTGTGTGACACCGTTTCTGCTTCTGAAATTCTTATCAAGAGTTATCTGCGAGGGATGTATGATGCCATCGTAATCAGGAAGATTCTTCTTCAATTCCATGAACAGCTGTGGACTTGCAAGACGGAACTTATAAATACTTTGTTTAACATCGCCAACGCAGTAAAGATTTTCACGATTTCTGGATATGGCTTCGAAAATTATATTCTGTGCCTGGTTTGTATCCTGATATTCATCAATAAAAATCTCTTTATATTTTCCTTGAAGATTTTTGGCAATATCCGTTCTTTCCCATGAACCACCCTTAAACTCCACAAGAAGATTGATTGCCTTATGAAGAATGTCATCAAAGGAATATGCATTTCTTTCATTTTTGATTTCGGTGAGTGCTTTTTCGAGTCTCTTCACAGCCTCACAAAGCTTCACAATCATTGGATAAAGCTTTTTACAATCCTCTTGGTGCTCCTTGGTTGTGGGAAGGTCGAGACCGACGATTGAATCAAGATCCGACCTGAACTCCTTGAATGAATCAGCAGCTATGTCCTTTATATAGTTATCAACCTTGCTGTTTCTCGCATCAGGCATAGAACACAAGCCCTCACGGATGAGCGATACCATACCGTCCCAGTTTCTCTGCTCTGCACAACTCTTAAGATTAAGAAGGTTTTCTCCTGAAAGCCTGAATCTTTCATAAAAAGCAGGACTGAAGCCACCCGACTCATCAAGCATGGAAATAACTCGCATAAAGCGTTTATAATGATAATCAGCAAACAATAAAATGTGCTTATAAATAACATCTGCCCACAAAGTATCATTAGGCTCATTTTCACCCGAGAAGGCTTCCACAAGTGAATCAAGCCACAGCTCAGGTGATGGATATGAACGGGAATATTTATACAAATCTCTGATTATATCCGTAAGTTTTCCGTCATCTCTTTCGTTTATGAGCATTGATGTGAGCTGAATAAAGCCTTCATCATTCTCCTCATAAAGAGTATCAACAACCTCATTCATTGCCACAGCTGTGATTTCTTCAAGTTCTTTTTCATCAAGAAGAGCGAAATCGAGAGGAACCTGAGCTCTGCTGAAATTCTCCTTAACAAGCTTAGAACAGAAGGAGTCCATTGTGCAGATATCTGCAAGAGGAAGCAAGGATAACTGCTCGCGAAGGTGATCAGAAGACGGATCTTCATTTGAGGCAATCTTCAGAGCCTTGTAAATTCTGTCTTTCATTTCCCCTGCTGCTGCACGGGTAAAGGTTACGACAAGAATATCGGAAACGGAGCAGGTGTCCGTTTTATCGGTAAGAATCCTCTTTACACGCTCTGTGAGAACAGCTGTTTTTCCTGAGCCAGCAGCTGCAGAAACAAGCACCTGCATCCCCCTTGCTTTAAAAGCCTTTTCCTGATTCGGTGTCCATTCTGTTTTACTCATCACCTTCACCTCCCAACATTTCCAATGCCTTATTATGAGAAAAATCACTCATCTCAATTATCGGGTCTCCGGCTTCATACCCACAAACAGATACATAAGAGCAATATTTGCACATCTTTCCTTTATTGTCCGTTCCGCACGGAATTGCGGGAATCTCTCCACGATGAAGAGAGTCACCCATATTTTTTATCTTACCGTCAATCATTTTGGAAAGCAGCTTAAACTGAGCCTGTGAAAATGTATTTCCCGTAAATTTATCCTTTACAGAATCAAAGCTTGCAGGAAAATAAAGTGGTGAATCAATTGCACCCATTCCATTGAGAACAACCAGGCTCTCAAGAAGCATGCCCGAAAGCTTGCCACTTACTGTTTTTTGTTTAGAAATCTCCTCTGCTTCAGGTGAGCGCTTCTTAAGATAATCTGAAATTCCTATACGAGAAGGAAGGTATAAGACACCGGCGGGAACAATATCACCATAGATATCCTTACCATTTTTCTCAAGGCTCATAAGATAGAGCACCATCTGAATATTCAAGCCATCGAACAGCTCGCAAAGCTTAAATTCCTTTTTGCCTGTTTTATAATCAACGACACGAAGATATCTGATTCCGTCCTTTTCCATCATATCCACACGGTCAATAGAACCCTTAACACATACCCTGCCTCTTTCAAGTGGAATTTCATAAGAAGGAACCTCATCACCTATGGAAACTTCAAACCCACAAGGCTCAAAGCTACCCACGGAAAATTCGTTTTTCAGGCGTTCAATAACAGCCATGCATGTTTCCACAAGATGGTTGAACAGAAAAATAAAACGGCTCGACTTATTCTCCTTGCCACCCATTTTGTTTTCAATGTAATCGGTAAGCACTGCCTCAACATCACACTTAAGTGTCACACTGTCTGTTGAAAGAAAATCACCCCTTGGATATTTCTGAAGAATATGCTCCATTACAAGGTGGATTATTGTGCCTCCTTGTGCAGGGTCAAGCTCCGCAACACGCAAGGGCTCTGCCCTCATACCATAGCGAAGAAAATAGGAAAACGGACAGTTATAATATGCTTCAATACGGCTTGCAGAAAGGAACATATCCTTACCGAAAAGCTGTTCTGATTTATCAATATCGCTGATGCGATAAGCTCTGTCTCCACACACGCTTTGGAGTGAATTTATCCTGCCCTCAAATTCAGGCTTATGAGAAAAATATTCAAGCAAGGTTGAACGGATTGAGTTGTTGAATCTGAAATTGCGGGCAAGAAGCGAGAATGCTTGTTCATCACTTTCTATTGCTTCAAATGGGTCCATTTCAGCTGTTGATACCTCTTCAATATCCGCGATGAGAGCTTTTGCTGAATCTATTATTTCAGACGGATAAACCTCAGCTCCATCAGCATCAACACTTCTATATGAAAGATAAAGCTTTTCAGTCGCTGATGTGAGAGCGCAGTATGCAATAAACTGTTCCTCACCTACACCATCTTTATATGGTGGCCTTACAAGTAAACCAAGCTGTGTGAGACGAACTCTGTCACTGTCTGTGAGGACACCCTCTTTAACACTGACAAGAGGGAATTCATCCTTATTGACACCAACGAGAAATGCAACCTTAATTTGTTCTGTTCTTATTCTGTCTGCACTGCCGATTCTTATTTCATCAAGGCCCTGGGGAATTTCACCAATTTCTCCTGAATCTGTAAGAATGGAAAACAGCTCATACCAACGGGAAAGAGTCATATATTTACCATTACCGAGCACTGCCATTTCATCAAGAAGAGAAACAAGCATATCCCAGGATGCCTCCTGACGATGAGCCTCCACCGGGAAGCCACTTTCTTTGAGCTCAACATGTAAATCATACAGCTTTTCCTGAATGTGATGATTGTCAAGAAACTCAAACACAAGCCGTGTAATTTCGTCACCGGTTTTATCCTCACAATCTTTTTTCAGCTTCAGAAGAGGTGCAACGACTCTCTTCCTTGCATCATTTATAACCTCAAGTTTTTTTTGTGCTCTTTCATCAATCGCCTTACCAAAGCCATCAGGATGCATTGTGAAGCCGTCTCGCCATGCAGCTCCACCGATGTTCCATACGAGTGCATATTTCTCAAGAAGAGAAATCTCCTCAATGGACAAGCCACTGAGCCCCGACTTGAGATACATAAGAATATTTTCTGTTTTGAGTCCTGTTGAAATGCAAGCCAACGCAGAATTCAGATAAACAAAAAGCGCTTCATACTTCAAGGAGCGTCTGCTGTCCTCGAAAACAGGAATATCAAGAGCCTTAAGCTCCTGCACAAGTGTATCCTTATACTTACCACTTGATCTTTCAATAACAGCGATATCCTTACATCTGTATTCACCTGAACGCAGAAGCTTTTTGATTTCACAAGCAACAAATCTGCACTCATCATCAACATCAACACAACGGGCAATTTTCACGCTACCATTCGTTTCTGATGGTGATGGCTTCTTATCGGTAAAAATATACTTTTCCAGCTGTAATATATCGGATGAAAATTTATTTTCATCTGAAAAACAATATGTTTCATCCACAACACAGCTGCACTCATTGGCAATTGTTCTTATCTGATTTTCAAATTCTTTTATAAAATAAAACGGGGTATTTTTGCCTGAATTTTCATCTAAACAAAGAGAAACATATACATCCTGCGCCTGGGACAAGATAATGCTGAAGCACTCCGCCTGCTGCCTTGAAAATGCTCTGAAGCCGTCAAAAAACACACTTCTGTTTTTAAATATACCCTTTTCACGGGCAACGTCACAAAGAAGAGAAACAGCATCTGTGTCATCAAAATAGCTTTGCTTAACGAGGGCGTCATAGGCTTCATTTATAAGGAAGATATCCTGAAGCTTTTCTTTAAGAAAACCATCCTCAAGAAGCTGTGTTTTCTCCTGCAGCTCATCACCGGATATGCAGCAATACTTCAATTCGCGACAGAAATCAACAAGCGGAGAAAGAGCTGTAATGCCATATTTCCGGCTATTAAACACATTGATTCTACCAGCGAGTGAATCTATTGCTTCGCTCATAAGCACGCCACGAACACCATCATTTGCAAAATTCTTATCAAACCCAGGCGTTCCTTTAAGACTATGGAAAGCTAATCTCTTAAAACTAAGAAATTCAACATTCTTGAATTTTTTCGCACCATAGGTTTTAAGAAAGCTACGGTCAGTTTCAAAAGAAAACTGTTCGGGAACAATAAGCAGAGGCTTATTGTCAGGATTGGATTTTTCACAAAGCTTGTTATGCAGCATTTTAGTCTTGCCACAGCCTGCTCTACCCTTAATTAAATGAAGCATAAAACCCTCCACACAAATTTATAAATAAATTATACCATATTTTCCAATAAAAAGAAATATGTAAAATGAGTTTATATGACCTATATTTGGTACAATGACGATGAATAAATAATTTTTCAATGTGAATACTATAAAAAGAAATCAGTGAAAGGAGAAGCATTTATGTTGGACAGAATCGCTTTGATACTTGTAACAATCGGTGCCCTTAACTGGGGCGGCATAGGTCTCTTCAAATTTGATCTTGTTGCCTGGTTATTTGGTGGCCAAGCCGCAATAATGTCAAGAATAATCTATGTACTTGTTGCACTTGCAGGTATTTGGTGTATTTCACTTCTTTTCAGGGAAAATGAAATGCTCGATACCGTTACAAATGACAAGGTTGAATAAAATATATAACAAAAATGCACTCTCTGAAACGAGAGTGCATTTTTCTCTTTATTATTATTTTGCGTTGTTTTCAAGCCTAACAATCTTGTAGGTAACAACACCAAGAGGAGATTCAACAGAAATCTTGTCGCCCTTCTTGTGACCCATAAGAGCTTTACCAACGGGAGATTCGTCTGAAATCTTGCCCTTGGTTGCATCTGCCTGTGCAAAGCCTGTGATTGTAAAGGTCATTTCAGATGAGCCCTTTGCAGTGCTCTTGATTGTTACAACAGAGCCAAGATGAACAACCTCTGAGTTGTTATCATCTTCAACAATAACAGCTCTCTGAAGCATTGCCTCAACATCGTTAATCTCAGCTTCAAGCTTAGCCTGCTCTGACTTTGCCTCATCATATTCACTATTTTCGGATAAGTCACCAAAAGAACGAGCAACCTTAAGCTTCTCAGCAATATCAGAACGACCTACCTTGAGCATCTCAAGCTTCGCTTTGAGCTCCTCGTAGCCTTCCTTGGTTAAAAAGATATCCTGTGACATAAATAACATCCTCCACGCATTTAATATGCTCAATACATTAAAAAACATTATATAAAAGTTTTGTTCAAAAGTCAAGTGATTTAATAGACTTATATTCCTTCAAGCTTCATCACTATTGCTCTTCCCAACAAAAATCCTCCTGAACGGAACAACCTCGGCGGCAGCACACGCAAGATAAGGTGAAATATTATAGGTCATTAATTTTTTTGCACATTCATCGGGAATAAAATAGCTTTTATCCATAAATATTTTCTTATCTTCATTTTTATGGCTTGCGTAAAAATAATCCTGTCCACAAACAGCATCATCCAACCTCACAGTAAGGAAAGACGAATCCGACAGTGATGCTTCAGTAACAATATTCAGACCTAAATTCTTATAGCAGTAATCACGGAAGCTCTCAATCTCGATTGAAGTGGCTGAAGCAAGAATAAATTTTTTGCATTTTCGTGCAAGGTCAATCCATTCCTGAGAAAACCTGAAGTTTTTACAGATAACAAAAAGATTGTTTATTCCGAAATTTTCCATATAAAGAGAAACTCCGGATAAACACGCTCTTTTGTGATACTGAGCAGGCTCAAAAAGACAGCCTGTGCCTACCTTATCAATCAAACCATCGCTACCACAAAGCACTGACCCTCTGAATCTGTTTATGAGCATTTTTGCACTATCGCTCAAGGGCCTTCTTTCATCCAGATATAATACATTGAAAACAATTCCATTGCAAACAAAGCTATCCCTATTAAACCCTTCTTTAGCCTTCCGTTTTTTAAATATTGATTTTTTTACATTATGATTTTCTGATTTTAAGATTAACATAAAACAACTCTCCCTCTTCCATAATACGGAAGAGAGAGAGTATTTTTTGTCATAATCAGTCGGTTGCCTGAATATATTTTCCACCAGGTGTGTATCTTGTAAGATAATCACATGGGTTTTTCCAGCTACCATTTATCATAATACCGAAATGAAGGTGGGCACCAAAGGAATAGCCTGTGTTACCTGCTTGTCCGATAACCTTACCCTGTGTTACACGCTGACCCACACTTACTGTGATATTTGAAAGGTGTGCATAGTATGTGAGGACACCATTACCGTGGTTGATAACAACATAGTTGCCATATCCACCACCATAGCCCCAGTTTGCAACCTCAACAGTACCTGCCTTAACAGCGATAACATCAGCACCATGAGTACCGGACCAACGACAGGTGTCGATACCGTTATGCTGTTTGCCCCAACGCCACTTAAAGCTTGAAGAAATGTAGGTATCTTCGTATGGCAAAGGCCATACCATATCGCCCTCTACAACACCTGAGCCATAGTGAGTGTTCTTTTCTGCAAGCTTATCCTCAAGGTCAAGGATTGCCTCCTCACGCTTATCGATTGCTGCCTGATACTCTGCACTCTGTGCATCAAGCTTATTGACAATTGCCATAACCTTATCCAGATCCTTCTGAATAAGCGCCTCAGCATCCTCAATAACCTTACGGGCATCTACCTGCTCCTGCTTCTTTTCTTCATATTCAAGCTTTGCTTCATCAAGCTCGCTGATTTTTGTGTTAAGACGCTTCTTAACATCCTCAATCTCTGCAACCTTTGCACCGATATCAATAATATTCTGCTCAAGCTGCTTGATTATTCTATCATCATTTTCGGCAATTCTCTGAAGAAGCTCAACTCTTTCAAGATAAACCTGGAACTCAAAATCATCTGATGTGAGAATGAATTCAAGAGGTGTGCTAGCTCCTGACATATATGAGGCTCTTATTCTTTCGCCGAGGAGCACATAGGTATCTGCCTTCTTCTGCTCAAGCTGAACAACCTGTTCATCAAGAGCCTTAACTTGCTTGTTAAGAGCTTCGATTTCGGCTTCAACATCTGAAATCTGCTGATTTACTCTGTTGATATCTTTATCAATAAGAGCAATTTCTTGGTTATAAAGGTCAATCTTATCCTGCAAAGCATCTATCTTGGACTGTAATGCAGAGATTTCACCATCATACTGCGATGCCTCGTTATCGAGTGCATCAATTTTAGCCTGATTTTCAGCAATCTGCTGTTTGATTGCCTCAATCTGATTTTTATACTCCTGCTTCTCCGCATCCGTTAAGGCAAAAGCTGAAAAGGAAAAGCTGCTGATCAAAATAACAACAGCAAGAAGCAAGGATACAGCCTTACCCGGCTTAAATACTGCTTTCAACAACATTGCTGTGCTCCTTTAAATACTTGTTAAGTGAAATTATACTACCGAATGCACCAATAAATACACCAATGAAAATAAACATTCCAAGAATAAGACCGATGTTTTCACTGAATGCAACAACTGTGCCACCAAGCATTGACATTATGTCTGAAAGCCAAATTGAGGCGAGACTATAAATACCAAACTGGATGCCAAGACCCACAATCGCTGAGAAAAGACCAAGAAGAACACCCTCAACAATAAATGGCCAACGAACAAAAGCATTTGTTGCACCAACAGCCTTCATGATGCTGATCTCAAGACGTCTGTTAAATATTGTAATACGGATTGTGTTTGAAACGATGAACAATGAAACAAAGAAAAGAATTGCAACAACGCCGATGCTGATGTATGTAACAGCATCACGGATATTTGCAATTTTACCTGCAAGCTCACTGTTTTCGTGAATCTGAAGAACACTTGGAAGATTTTTAATCTGTGCAACTGTTTCATCAAACCTTGAAAGGTCTGCAACCTTGACTTTATAGGCATTAGGAAGAATTGTTGGTGAAAGACCTTCAAGAAGTGCTGCCTTGTCACCATAAGTCTCCTTCTGACGCTCAAAAGCCTCTTCGCGGGAAACAAAGACAATATCATCCTCAACATTATCCATCGCAAGAAGCTGCACCTTAAGGTGATCCGACTCAGCTTCGGTTGCATTATCGTCAATATAAACCATAACAACATTCTGATCCTCAATCAAATCAAGAACAGAGCTGATATTAAGGAAAATAAGTGTGCCACTTCCCACAATTACAAGGCAGGAAATGAGAACGACTATTGTGGCAAGTGAGAGCAATCTGTTAACCCAGATATTTCTGAAGCCCTCTTTGGTGAGATAACCTAAGCTTGATCCGTTCATTCTGCCTTCACCTCCTTAGTGTTTTCCTCCGCGGAGGTTTCCTCTACCTCTACATCAACAGCATAATTTTCCACAAGGTAGCTTAAATCCTCTCCGCTTTCCTCAAGGAAATATGTGCCTACTGATTCTTCAATAGATTCAAACTTATACGGCTCAACGTCAATATGTGATGCATCGGGATAATCTGATTCGATGCAACCGTTTTTGATTGTGATAACTCTGTGATTGAAAGTTTTAACAAGATGCAAATCATGAGTTACCATGATAACCGTTGTGCCATCAGAATTGATGTGGTTAAGAAGATCAACAATTTCATATGACATTTTAGGGTCAACATTACCTGTCGGCTCATCGGCAATAATCATGCTGGCATTGTTGGCAAGTGCTCTTGCGAGAGCAACTCTCTGCTGCTCACCACCGGAAAGCTGATTTGGCTTTGAACGTGCCTTTGAATTAAGGCCAACAAGACCAAGAAGATACGGCACACGCTTTCTTATTGCATTTTCACGGGATCCTATAACACGCATTGCATAGGCTATGTTATCATAGACATTCATACTCGGAATAAGTCTGAAATCCTGAAAAACTATACCCATTGTTCTTCTGAAAAACGGGATTTCTTTCTTTTTCATACTGTTAAGGTCATAGCCGTTGATGCTGATAGCACCACTTGTCGGAACTTCCTCTCTCATCATAAGCTTGAGCAAGGTACTCTTACCTGCACCCGATGAGCCGACAATGAACACAAACTCCCCTGTTTCAATTTCAAGACTGAAATCATTGAGGGCTTTGGTGTTTGTTTCGGCATATACCTTTGTAACATTTTCAAATTTTATCAAAGTGAAACACCCAATCCTAAAAATTTTATTCATAAATAATAATAGCACATTTAATTACAAAATGTAACCCTTTTGTAATAAAAATGTGCTAAAAATTTAAATATTTACTTTTTATTAATATTTTGTTGGGTTTGCATCAAGATATTTCTTAACCATAAGAGCAACCTTGAACACAATAGCATCGTCAAACTCTCTCAAATCAAGACCTGTGAGCTTTTTAATTTTTTCAAGACGATAAACAAGAGTGTTTCTGTGAACAAAGAGCTTTCTTGAAGTTTCGGAAACATTAAGATTGTTCTCAAAGAAACGCTGAATTGTAAACAAAGTCTCCTGATCAAGAGTTTCAATTGAACCAACCTTGAAGATTTCCTTAAGGAACATCTCACAAAGTGTAACGGGAAGCTGATAAATGAGACGAGCAATACCCAAATGGTCATAGCTCACAATGTTACGCTCGGTATCAAATACCTTACCAACCTCAAGAGCTACCTGAGCCTCTTTGAATGAACGGGAAAGATCCTTTACGCCAACAATTGGTGTACCGATACCAACAAGAGCATGAGTATAGAACTCTGATGAAAGTGAATCGGAGATTGAACGAGCAAGCTTTTCAAGGTCCTTGCTCTCGATGTCACTCTTAACCTCTTTAACAAGAGCAATATCGCTCTCACTGATATTGATAACAAAATCCTTTGTTTTATCAGGGAAGAGATTCTGGATAACATCATAAACAGAAACATCATTTTTCTCAAGAAGTCTGATAAGAAGAACAACTCTTGATACCTCATTATTGAAATGAAGTTCACGAGCCTTGAGATAAATATCGCCAGGAAGAATGTTATCGAGAATTATATTTTTGACGAAATTGCTTCTATCATATTTTTCATCGTAGAACTGCTTTATGTTTGAGAGAGAAACGCTGAGAACACCTATGTAATTCTGTGCTGCAGTATCTTCACCCTCAACAAAAACTGCATATTCGGGATGCATATGAGTACCGAATGCCTGATAAAGATATCCTTCACTTGCAACCGGAGTTGTAGATGAGAAAACGGAAACGAGATTGCTTGTTCTTACCTCACCGATTCTACCTAAATCGCTACAGGAAATTACTGCACCCGACTCATCGATAACACCTATTGTTCTGTCAACGACATCACGCATCTGGTGAATTATGCCTTGAAATAATCTGTTGGACATATTATGACCTCCGAGTATTTAACAAATTGACCATTTAACTGTTATACATAATACACAAGTTTAACTCATTTTGCAAGTGCTTTTTTTATATTTTCCAAATTTTTTTATGCAAAATGTTAATTTTTCGACAAAGTTTATTGGTTTATATGTAAAAAACAAAGCTAAAAAACAATTAAAATCTTTCGTCATTTTCAACAATAGATTCAAGCTCTTTCTCAGTCAGAAGTCGTGCTTCTCCCTCTTCAAGCGCTTCATCAAGCATTAAACCACCGATTGCTATTCTTTTAAGCTGCTCCACATGAGAGCCCAGAGAGGCAAACATCCTTCTCACCTGGTGGTACTTTCCTTCCTTTATCACAACCTTGTAAACAGGCTTGTCACCTGCTTCAAGCTGTATGAGAATCGCTGAAAGAAGAACTGTGCCATCTTCAAGAACAACGCCATCAAGAAAAGCCTTCTTTCCCAACTCATAATCAATCGGTCTTGACAAAACCGCTATATATGTTTTTGTTACATGCCTTGCAGGTGAAAGGATTCTGTGAGCGAAATCACCATCATCTGTTACGAGGCAGAAGCCCGTTGTATCCTTGTCCAATCTGCCTGCCGGAAAAAGATTTTTCCGCTTAAACTCTTCTGGCAGAATATCCACAACAGTTTTATCCCTTTTGTCATTGGTTGCACTGACAACACCAGTTGGCTTGTTGAGCATTATATATGTAAACTTTCTTTGGAAAAGTGGTGCTCCGTTTATACAGATGTTATCAGAGTATGAAACCTTAACGCCACTATCCTTGACCACATCACCATTAACTTCAACCTCGCCACGGCGTACCATAGCCTTGACCTCACTTCTTGAGGCAAGACCCTGCGATGCAATTATTTTGTCAAGTCGTTCTCTTTTATCCATTACTGATCCTTTTTAAACCCGTGCATAAAGCCGTTTAATTCAACAGAGCAGACATCACCGCCGATAACCTTACCGTCACAGATTAAAATATTGATTTTTATAAATTCTTTACCCTCATAGCCGGGATAATTTGTTACTGTAAATCTCCAGCTTTTGACACGCTCACCCGAGTACGGTGTTAAATCATAGCCTTGTGAAAGCTGAAGATTGTTATAATTGCTGTAAACATCATCAAACTCAACAGGAATAATAATTTCTCTGACTTCGTCAGGCTCGGGAGACACAGTCCAACCGAAAAGAGAAATAAAATTCATTATTTCTTTAATATCGGATGCTGAATTATTGACAGAAAGTGTTGTGTTATCTTCAGCTGAAGAACCACAGTTATAGAAAATAATACCGACAACGCCGCAGATGCACACAACAGCCGCAAGACAAAGCGCCAGCCCTCTTACCTTCCTTGATGAAACAGAAACCACAAACATAAGTTAACTCCTTTGCAAATATCTTTTTCATAAAAGAATATGCCGTGCAAAGGAGTTTAATTCTCAATTTTTAAATGTAGATGTTAAACATATTGAGGTAGGCATTGAATATAGGCTCGCCCACGAAGGCACATATCGCTGAAGCCATTGCGAGAAATGGACCGAAAGGAATAACACCCTTCATCTCTTTCTTTGCAATAAGCTTTCTGCCAACAGAGAAAATCACACCAAGCACAGCACTCATAAACAATGCGATAACAACGGCCTTCCAGCCGAGCACAAAGCCCACAGCAGCCATAAGCTTAATATCGCCGCCACCCATTGCTCTTCCACCAGAAACGAGTGCAATGATGAAGAAAAGGCCTGAAACAGCAAAGAAACCGATTACTCTCGAAATAATCCATGACTTCGAAAACTCACCTGTTATGAGAGCATCACCAACAACTAAAACACCACCAACGAGAATGGCTATCCACATTGAATCCGGAATTATCTGGTGCTTGAAATCAATCCACGAAACC
>JAFODQ010000009.1 GCA_017380615.1 Clostridia bacterium
GTCGGAGTGAGGTGATTCGAACACCCGACTTCTTCGTCCCGAACGAAGCGCTCTACCAAACTGAGCCACACCCCGATGTGTGATTTTATTAAATTTTTTGTTTTTCTGTTTGTGGGATGTTATGTGGTCATTTCGTTTTTTTGAAGTAGTTTTCAAAATTTCTGAAATGGTTTAATCCCAAGTGTATCAAGGCTTGTAGCGGTTTTTGTTTTTTACTCGAACCGTCAGGACTGCGTTTTCCCGAACAAAGCGCTCTACCAAACTGAGCCACACCCCGAAATAGATATTAAATTGTTAGTTGGACGTTTTTTCTTGCGAAAAAATCTTCGTCCCGAAGGTCGCACTCGATCAAACTGAGCCACATCCCGAAATAGATATTAAATTTTAAATTGGACGTTTTTTCTTGCGAAAAAATCTTCGTCCCGAAGGTCGCGCTCTTCCTGTTGCAATATAGTCGTCTCGCTCGTTATTCACTTCGCGATACTTCTTATTGCGCCACTCCTTATCCCTCGCTGCATCCGCCACCGGCGGCGCTCGGGAACGTCCCCAAACTGAGCCACACCCCGAAATAGATATTAAATTGCATTAAGTTTACTTTATACAGCAACAAACGCATTTAGAATTATACTCTATCTTTTTTGTAAAATCAAGAGGAATTTTCACAAATGTGTGGATTAGTGTGCAAAGGGTGGGGAGAAAAAAGTTCTGTGTGTTTTGCTTGGAGTACTATTATAAGGACAAAAAGTAGTGTATTATTAAGGTGATAAATTTTTAAGCGTGATGTGAAGGAGAAGGAAAATGAGTTTTGTTTTTGATATTTTAGTTGAAATCAATGAGGAAAAGCCCCATATAATTATTCCTCGCACCATAACTGCGATTAGCTTTGATATGCTTCAGCAGCTTGGTGTTACCGATGCCATTGAAACCATCACTGTGGAGGAGGGGAATCCATTTTATCACAGTGACGGAAACTGTTTGATTGAAACACGCACCGGCACACTGATTCTCGGCTGCAAAAACAGTGTGATTCCCACAGATGGCTCTGTCAGCAAAATTGGCAGACTGGCATTTAATGGCTGTCAGGCACTGAGGAAGCTTATCATTCCTGAAGATATTGAAGAAATCGGATACATGGCTTTTGCGTTCAGTGGTATTGAAGAAATCAGCATACCATATAGCGTATCTGAAATAGGAGCCTTGTGCTTTGCTCTGAATCCACAGCTTAAAGCCATTGATTTCAAAAGTGGTGATGTGGTAATCGGATGCATGGCGTTTGGCACATGTGATGAGCTGGCACAGGAGCAATATCCGTTTCCCGTGGACAAAGCAAACAAGCTGAAGCTTATTATACCTGATGTTGTTAAATCCGGTGAGGATGCTGTTTACAGATATGCAATAAAATATGACATTCCGTTTGAAGAGAAATAATTAATCCCCGATTGTAAAGCAATCGGGGATTAACAGCCTTTATTCAAAATATCCCTTGTATAAAATCTTTTTTGTGCTTTTGGGGAAGAGGTAGGCGTATAAGTCCACAAAATAATCATCTGTCATGCTGGCTATGAAGTCAACCACAATCTGGTTTGGTTCAGTTTCCTCATAAGGAATCGTTCTCTTGTAGTGCGCTTCGTTTACATAATCAATGTGGTGGGTGAAAATCGGTGAGCTTTTCTTACCGTTTTCAAGATCGCTCAGAAGCTTGTTGTAAAGCTCTCCCATCATAGGCTTAACGATATCGTAGGCTTCACCAACGGCCTCTTGCTTATAAATAAGAGAATAGTTGTCTGCCTTTGCCTTCTTCAAAGCCTCGAAGTGTTCCTCGTCCATCATGATGTATGGCTTTGCGTAGCTATTTTCCACAATGTTTACAATGAGATTGTTTATTATCTGCGCGTTGTGAATGCCGATTGCACTATCATCAAAGGCCTTTGTGTGTATGAGCTTTGCTCTGTCCGCATCCTGCCTGTCTTTACCCAGATATGCAATAATGTCAGATATTCTCATTACACAGCCCTCAAGCGTTGAGGGAATCAAAAGCCTCCTTACGTTTGATTTGTCAATGTAACAGGCCTCGATCTGATTATCAAAGTCAGCAAAATCCTCAAGTGCTTTGGGATGGTATTTGCAAAGCTCCATTTCTCCGTCGTGTGCTGCAATTCCGTTAAGAGTTTGTAGCGTAATGTTATACGAAAAAATCCCGTCAAGCACACGAACTGAATGGATGTTGTGGCTAAAACGCCTGCCTGTGTGCTCACAATAAAGCTCGTCAAGAAAATCCTCACCGGCATGACCGAATGGTGTGTGTCCGATATCGTGCCCAAGGGCAATTGCCTCAATTAAATCCAGGTTGAGATTAAGTGCCTTGCCGATTGTTCTTGCGATTCTTGAGACGAGCTGAACATGGAGTGCACGCCTTGAAATATCGTCATTCTTATAAAAGGAGAGAACTTGTGTTTTATCCGCATAGCGATTGTAAAAGGGACAGTGCATAATCTTATCTATATCACGGATGAAGGGAGTTCTTATAATATTTGCCTTATCCTTGCTCATATCTCTGCGTATTGCCTTTTCTTCGTTGAAGGCAAACTGTGGGAGAGAATTGTTTCTTCTGTCATCTTCAATTCTTTCAGAGATTTCATCAGAAAGTTGTGTGTATTTGAGCATGGTATCACCTCGGTTTATGTTTTTCAAAGTCTTATGGAATTTCCTGCCAGACTTTCGAGATAGGTCTCGTTGCAGGTGAGGAAGATTACCTGGTGCTTCTGAGCACATTTCTTTATGAGCTCGCATGCCTGTGCTGTGCGATACTTATCCATGTCAGTGAATGGGTCATCAAACACGATAACTCCACCACCGTGAGGGAAAAGATGGTCAAGCACTGCGAGACGGAATGCAAGTGATACGGTTTCCTTTGTGCCCTCTGAAAGCTTGCCGTAGTCAAGGAGTCTGTTGTCACTGAAAATGTTCATATTAAGCTTATCAGCCTCGGGAAATTCGGAGGAAATTTTACCACTTGAAATAACACTGAGGTAATTTGCAAAGCTGTCAGCGATATCCTGCATGGGATTATCGTGTATGCTTTCCTTCTGAACCTTGAACACCTCGGCAATGTGGCGCCAGTGCTTAAGCAGAGATTTTTTCTCGTCCAGATTTCTTTGAGCGTTTTCTGCTTCTGCACCAGGGTCTCCGGATATATTTTCCTTGTAGCCTTCGAGTCTGCTGGTTGCTGTGGTTTTCCGAGTGAGAGCAGCTTCACGAAGCTCTTGCTTTGCAGCGAGATTATTTTTAAGTGAAGCTTGGTGTGCTTCAGGGTCTGCGATAGCTTTGAACTCTTCAGGTATATCCTCTGCACAAGCTACTGAATCACGGAGCTTCTGAAGCTCTGTGCCGAGGTCAAAGGCTTTAGCCTTAAGGTCATTTATTGTGCCGTATTCCTTTTCGTAGGCTTCAATAATCGTTTCTTTTGCTGCAACAAATCTCGTGACATCATTGGTTCCACAGACAAGAAGGATTTCAGCTTCAATTTCTTCACTGGTGCGCACATCAGCTGTAATAAGCCTTGTCTGAGCTTCAAGGTCATCGAAGCTTGCATTTTCAAGGTGGGCTGTGAGTCGGTTTTTAAGTGAGTCAGCCGCGAGCCTTGCCTGGTTGATTTTCATTGCAAGTGCTTCAAGTGCTTCTGCAGAAGCAACCTTATATTTATTGAAAATTTCTTCGATGGTGTTCTTCTGCTCCTTGAGCTGTGCTTCGATTGAGGTGATATCCACATCTGCGGGTGATAATTGCATTTCCATAACTCCCGGCACTGTGATTTTCACTGCCTCTGTTATGGCTGCAGTGTCATCGCTCATAAGAATAGATTCTCCCGTGCGAAGAGATGTTATTTCTACAGAGCTATCGCCCAGCATATTTATAACGGCAGCAATGTTCATGCCACACAGCTTGTTTTCCAGTGTGGTAATACCTCGGATAGCTGTTTGAACCATTGAAATTTCTGTTGATGTGGGGCAAAGATGGTCGTTGATTTCAGCTTCTGCTTGCTTTAATTCGTCGCTGATCTTTTTTGCAGCAGTATATTTGTCAAGTATTTCTCTGTTTTGCTTTTCTTTCTGCAAGACCTTAGCTCTTGTGAGAGCCTCCCGGAGAGGGGGCCATTTGGTTAAGGCTTCTTTGATTTTTTCGGAATCCTGTTCGAGACGCAGAAGGTTTTTTCTTCGCTCACTACGGAGAGTGAGGCTGCTTGCAAAGGTGCTGAATTTATCGAATGCATCCTTGGCTTTTCGGAATTCGAGGTCTTTTTCGGTGTAGTCGCTTGAAGCACTGTCTGCTTCGATTTCAAGCTGCGAGATTTCCCGTAGAATATTGTTTGCATCCTCCCAGGCATAATATGCCTTGAGAATTTCTCCCAAGCCACTTGCCCAGCGTCCTGCCTTGCGCATAGGGGCTTCTCGTTCCAAATCCCAGTGCTTGCCCTCTATTTCTTCAATTTTGCTGTTTATAGCTTCTTCTATTGCATCTAAAGATATGCCATCTGTTTCGGCAAAGGCTTGGGAAACAGCATCTGTTATTTGCTGCTTTGCATCTGTCTTTTTTGATGCATCAAGAATAGTCTGCAGAGATGAGTCGGTGTTTTTCTGCGATGAAAAAAGCATATCGGCATACACGCCCTCTGCGTAGGTGAGCGCTTCTTTCAGGAGTGCATCAATTGTGGCAGGATCGCGGATAACACCGTCAGGTGTGGAGAGCATACAGCGTGCATCCTGCCCCCATTCCTTTGAAAGTGTGTATGTGCCTTTTTCTGTTTCAAAAGTGATTTTTCCATCTGCGAAATCTCCGGGGATAGCACTACCCCTGCGAGCGCCGGGGAAATATAAATCAAAGAAATCCTTATCGCTTCTTCTGTCGAGGCGTGCATTTTGAAAGAGGGTGCGTGAAATGAGATTCACAAGGGTGCTTTTTCCACTTTCGTTTTTGCCATATACAACATTAATGCCGTCAGTGAAATGAATGTCTCTGTCAAGTATGCCGGCAAATTGTGTACACGAAATCTTTTTGATTTTCATTTCATTTTCCCTCCTTTAATGATTTAAGAAGCTCATAGGTGAGCTGTGCTTGCTTGGGCTCATCAAGAAGGGCTGTCAGGAGACCTGCTGAAAATGAGGTCTCGGGGAATTCTGCTTCAATAAGCTCTTTGGATATAAGCTTTGTCAATGCATAGTCATTATATGTTCCTTCAATGAATCTTGAAAGGCTGTTGTCAAGATACTTTGCTTTGTTTTCATATTCCTCTGAGGTTACAGCGCCCGAAACAATGATATCCACAACGCTGTTGTCGTCAATACCTTCAAGCTCACGCTCTAAGGTGATTTCCATTTCACCGGCAACGAGGTTTATGTTTTTTCTGTGAAATCTTATGGAGCCGGAGCTATATTTTTTTGCACGGATGCTTTTGTTATCACTGATTTCGATGATAAAGCACTGACCTTCTGTGTTGCAGGAAACATCTGTTTGCACATGGGTGCCGGCGTTGAAAATTCTTTCGCTGGAGGAAAACTCTTCTGTGAGATTTCTTGGAAAGGGGACATGGGTGTGGCCGATAAGCCAGGCATCAACAGGAATTGATTCCAGCTCATCGCGTTTCATTAAGAAATACTGGCCTTCATTGTCGATTGTTTCGCCATCCACAGCACCGTGGGCAATGCCTATACGATATGTGGCATCTGGAATGATATGCTCGGCTTTAATCCAACCAAGATTGTTTTCACCGGGTGCAGAGTGAAGAGATGTACACAAGGCGGGATATAGCACAACCTCTTCTCCGTTTGCATTGATGGCGTAGGGCTTGTACTCTGTGAGAAGCAAGATATTATCCTTGGTAGCAAAAATCTCCTTTGCCTGCTGCCAGAGCTTTGTGCTTTCATCATAAAAATCATGGTTCCCGGGCAGTATAACAACGGTGCCCTTGAAGCTGGATAATGTATCCGCAAGTGTCTTTATGTCTCTTTTGAGAATGCTGTAGGTGTTTTCGAACAAATCTCCGGTTATTGCAAAAATTGAGCAGGCTTCGTCGTTTCCCTTGTTTACCATATTTTTAAAAGCATCCACTCTGGTCTGTGCGAGCACAGTGGATTTTTCATGGCTTGCGTATTTAAGTCCGATGTGGTTATCACCGGTAACAAAGATTTTCAGCATCTGTAAACCTCCGTGTGAATTGAGTTGGATTTGAAAAATATTGTATCACAAACAGAAATCGGAAACAACAAAATATACTAAAATAATTGTGTGTTCCGTTGTGAGGTGTGGTGTATGGTGTGTTTTTTTTGTTGTACTGTGACAACAAAAAATCATTATAATTATCTGGTTAAAAAACAGTAAAAAAATTGTAACAAGAGAGGTCAGCCGGTAAGGGGAATTCGCTCTTTATGATATGAAGTCAGAATGGACAATCAGATGCTTCAGCTGAAAGCAGAAAAAACAGATATGTTTTTGTGGAAAAGGTTTTAAAAATACCCGACACTTTTTTGTGTCGGGTAAAGTTTTAGCAGAATTTTTTGATTGCTTGGGTTATCATATCGTTAACCTTTGCTGCGAGTGGCTTGCTTTCCTCCTTGAGACCAATAAGAGGTTTCCTTGCATCTCCGATATCGATTCCCTGAAGACGGAGAACCTCTTTTGCTGCTGCGTACATATTGCATTTGCAAGCGCACATTGCATAAATAATTTCATTGATTGCATACTGGATTTCTCTTGCTTTTTCAAGGTTTCCTGCTTTGATAAGCTCGTCGCACTTGAGGAATAATTCAGGCATAACGCCGTATGTTCCACCGATACCACCCTCGGCACCAATTGCTCTGCCTGCTACGAACTGCTCATCAGGACCGTTGAAAACAACAATGTCTTTTCCACCCTCAGCCTTGAACATCTGAATGTCCTGTGTAGGCATTGAGGAATTTTTTACACCAATAACATTTGGGTTCTTAAGCATTTCCTTGAAGAGGGGCATTGTAAGTGAAACACCTGCAAGCTGAGGAATGTTGTAAATAACAAAGTCGGTGTTTGGCGCAGCTGAGGAAATATCATTCCAGTACTGTGCAATAGCATCCTCGGGGAGCTTGAAATAAATTGGTGGGATGGATGCGATAGCATCAACACCCAGACTTTCTGCGTGAGCTGCAAGCTCCATGGAATCTGCAGTGTTGTTGCAGGCAACATGAGCAATAACTGTCATTTTACCTCTTGCAACCTCCATAACAGCCTCAAGGATGAGCTTTCTCTCTTCCTTGCTCTGATAGATGCATTCACCTGAAGAGCCGCAAACATAAAGTCCCTTTACGCCTTTGTTGAGAAGAAATTCTGCAAAGGCCTTTGTTCTTTCGTAGGAAACTGCGCCTTCGTCATCATAGCAAGCGTAAAATGCAGGGATAACGCCATAATATTTTGTAAGGTCTTTCATATTAAATATAGCCTCTTTTCTGTTTTTGTTACAAGGTGATTTTATCATATTTTATCAGTGGTGTCTATATCTTAGTTGTATATTTTTAAAACCGTGATATAATGGGTTGTAAAGAAGGTGACAGCTGTGAGTATAAATTCAAACAAAGGTGTATTGGGTAAAGCAAAAAATCTTTTTTTTACAGCAAAAGAATACTGGACGGTTCCTCCTAAAGGAAATTACATACCGTATAAGGAAATAGCAAGTCTCAGCGGTGCGGGGTTTGGTGTGCACTGGGCGACTCTTCTTGCATCAACAATTGGTCTTAATGCAGCCAATTTTCTGGTTGGTGCCAGTATAGGACTTAAGCCGATGGACTTGCAGATTATGTTGATTGTTGCAAATCTTGTAGGTATTCCTATCGGTATTTTCCGTAGCTGGTATTATGATAACCATAATCTTAAAGGTGGTAAATTTCTTCCTTTTATTCAAAGAACAGTCGTTCCCATTGTGTTTATATCAATGGTCTTTGTGTGGTTACCTTACGAGAATTGGGCATATCTGACAAAAGCTGTTGTGGTATGGTTTATGTATATGCTTCTCAATATTTTCCTGTGCTTCTATAGTGAGAGCTATACTTATTTCCAGCAGATAATCACTCCTGATGCACAAGAACGAGCAAATGTAATGAGCATATCTCAGGTTATTTATTCACTTGCTCCAACAATTACCAATCTTGTTATCCCTCTTGTGGCAGGTCTTACATGGGGTCTTGATAATATCTGGACTTATAGAATCATTTATCCGGCATTCACTTTGATCGGGCTTGTAATGAGCCTTGTCTTTTTCAGGAAGGTTAAAGAAAGACTTATCCTGCCTAAGAAGAAACCCGAGCCGGTTCGTATGCTTGACGCAATCCGTGAGGTTGCCAAAAACAAGTATTATTGGATTACTCAGGCTGCAGCCTGGGTGGTGTTCCTTGAATCTGGCTATGGCGTTATTCTTGGCTGGAGCTTCGTGTATGCTCACGGTGGTGCCTATGAGGCATCTCTTGGCGTTGCAAATACGGTTATCGGTAATGCAGCTTTGTGGTCGATGCTTCTCGCACCCATTGCAATTAAATTTATGGGTAAGAGAAATCTTCTTATTACTGCAAACTCGGTGAATGTGCTTCTGCTTATTGTTCTTTATTTTACATATGAAAGCCTTGTTGTTATCTGTATAATCTGGTATATCAACGGCTTCGTGAACACCTTCTGGAATATCGTTCAGCATAACATCAGTGCAGATATGCGGGATTATCACCAGTGGAAGACAGGTGTAAGGCTGGATGGTCTTTTTGGCGGCCCCTTGGGTATGATTGGCACTGCAATCGGATTCTTTACAGGTATGTTCTATCCTGCGATTTATGAGAAAATGGGGCTGCTTGATGATTATTCCGTGCTTTATGATGATAATATAAGAAACAGTCTTTTTGAGGTCGTTATAATATGCTCGATTTTCGGAGCGTTGTTTAATCTGGTGCCATTCTTTTTCTATGATCTGACGGAGAATAAGCACAAGGGTTATGTAGAGGTTCTCAAAGTCCGTGCAATGTTTGAAAACTATGCTTTGGGTGTAGCTGAAGCCGAGGAGCTTCAGGAGGGAATGGAGATAATTTTCCGTGCCAAGGAGCTTTCAGGCAAGGAGAAGAAAGCTATTGATAAAACACCTTTAAGGGAGGCAAAAGCGCTTCCTCATAAAACTCCCGAGGAAAAAGAATACCGTAGTATTCAAATCAAAAAAGCCAAAGAAGAAATCAGACAAACAAAAGAAATGAATCTTGCAATTGAACGTGCGCCGATTGTTATGCAGGACTTAACCAAATTTTTAACAGAGGCAGGCAGATTGAGGCTCGCGCAGGCTGTGGTGGATGTTGGTGACGGTGCAGGCTTCTTTTATGAAAATGCCAAGTATCTCCTCAAAGCTGCAAAATTAATGCCCAAAAGCACAGAGACGGAGAAGGAGATTCGTTCAGATGCAATCAGAAATGCCCGTGTGAAGAAAGAGGCAGCAGCACTTATTGTTAAATATGGAAAAGAGAATATTGTCGCTCCAAATGAAAGTGTAAAAGAAGAGATTATCAGCAGAGAGACGAATGGTTTCGTTCAGAGCTTACAGCAACGCCGTGAGTTGAGGAAATATCTGAAGGCTGAATCTGTTTATAACAGGGTTGTAAAACCATATACGGATGCAAAAAATCTTCTTGAACAGGCTGAATATTATGAAGGCTATGATGCACTTTGCCATAAATATTCAAATCTTTTTTATAAAGAACTTGACTTTATCAATCCTCAATGATAAAATACCTTCATTAAATGCGTTTGAGCAGAAATCAGTAATCACAGCAGATGCCTTAAGAGAGTTGCCGTTTGGTGCGAGGCAATAGGTGGAGCGGTGGTGAATTCCTTCTGCGAGCAGTGTCCCGAAAGGCTCTTCTGAGTAGGCGACAACGGGTGTTCCCGTTACAGAGCAAGAGTGTTAACTGACACTTGTTAAGGCTGCATTTGTGAAAGTGCAGTAAACTGAGGTGGTACCACGAGTTTTTCGTCCTCTGTATTCAAATGAATGCAGAGGATTTTTTAATTCTCTGCAAAGCTGAGAAAGGATGATAAAGATGTCACAGAATTATTACCAAAAAGAAATTGAAACAATGTCTGTGGAAGAAATGAAGAAGCTTCAATCTGAAAAGCTTGTTAAGCAGGTGAAGCACGTTTACGATAATGTTGAATATTACCGTAATCTTATGGATGAAAAGGGTGTAAAGCCCGAGGATATCAAGAGCATTGATGATCTTCATAAGCTTCCTTTCCTCTCAAAAGCAGATTTAAGAGATGCATATCCTTACGGACTTCTTGCAAAGCCCCTTTCAGAGTGTGTGAGAATTCACTCCACCTCAGGCACAACGGGGCGCAGAGTTGTTGCTTTCTATACACAGCACGATGTTGATTTGTGGGAGGATTGCTGTGCTCGTGCAATTGTTGCAGCAGGCTGTACAAATGAGGATGTTTGCCAGGTTGCTTATGGCTATGGTCTTTTCACGGGTGGTGCAGGTCTTCATGGCGGCTCACATAAGGTGGGAACACTCACACTTCCGATGTCATCAGGTAACACTGAAAGACAGATTCAGTTTATGATGGACCTTAAGGCTACTCTTCTTTGCTGCACACCATCATACGCAGCATATATTGGTGAATCTCTTAAGGAGCAGGGCTATAAGCCCGAGGATATCCCGCTTAAAGCAGGTATTTTCGGTGCAGAGCCATGGACAGAGGAGATGCGCCACAATATTGAGGAAACTTTGGGCATTAAAGCCTATGATATTTATGGTCTCACAGAGACCTCCGGTCCCGGTGTCGCTTTTGAGTGCAGTGAGCAGACCGGTATGCATATCAATGAGGATCACTTCTATGCGGAGATTATTGACCCTGATACAGGTGAGGTGCTTCCTGAGGGAGAGAAGGGTGAGCTTGTGTTCACAGCCCTTGATAAAGAAGCATTCCCTCTTCTTCGTTACCGCACACGCGATATCTGTGTGCTTTCCCGCGAGAAGTGCTCTTGCGGAAGAACTCTTATTAAAATGGCAAAGCCAATGGGCAGAACAGACGATATGCTTATTATTCGTGGCGTAAATGTGTTCCCGAGCCAGATTGAAACAGTGCTTCTTAAGGAGGGCTATGAGCCTAACTATCAGATTGTTGTTGACAGAGTCAATAATAATGATACCTTTGAGGTTAATGTTGAAATGACACCTGAAAAGTTCACAGATAAGGTGAGCGATATTCTTGCAATGGAGAAATCACTTGCAGGAGCTATGAAGATTATGCTTGGAATCAATCCGGCTGTTCACCTTGTGGCACCAAAGAGCATTGCTCGTAGTGAGGGTAAGGCTGTCCGTGTTGTTGATAAGCGCAAGCTTGTATAAAGGAGGAGTTAGTTATGTCAATCAATCAGTTAACTGTTTTTGTTGAAAACAAGCAGGGGGCAATGGTTTCCATTACAGATACTCTTGCAGAAAACAATGTGAATTTAAGAGCTCTTTCAATTGCTGAAACTCAGGAATTCGGAATTCTCCGACTCATCGTAAACGATGAGAAGGCTGCTATTGACGCTCTTTCAGAAAAAGATTATCTTATTAAAATCACAGAGGTTGTTGGCGTTAAAATCGGTGATGCACCGGGTAAGCTCACTGCAGCTCTTAGTGTGCTTGATAAGGCTGGTATTAACGTTGAGTATCTTTATGCATTTATGGCTCGTACTGAAAAGCATGCCTATGTTGTGCTTCGTGTTGAGGATAATTCAGCAGCCGAGAAGGTTCTTGAAGCGGCAGGATTCCACCTTATTACAGATGCAGATATAAAGAAGCTTTAATTCAGCAGCCGTTGATAACAAAGACTGTTATCAACGGCTTTTTTGTTGCTTTTGGAGTTATAAAGTGGTAGAATTGTTTTATAATGTTTTAGGAGAGTAACCATGGAGTATAAAGCTTTTTTGAAATCTGCTGCAAATGTTGTGCCTTCAAAGCGTCAGCTTGCCTGGTATGATATGCAGTTTTATGCCTTTGTGCATTTCACTGTTAACACATACACAGATCTTGAGTGGGGTCTTGGAGATGAACCGGAAAGTATTTTTAATCCCACCGAGCTTGATTGTGATCAGTGGGTTGAAGCGGTAAAATCTGCGGGAATGAAGGGCATTATCCTTACAGCTAAACACCACGATGGCTTTTGCTTGTGGCAGACAAGCACCACAGAGCATTGTGTTAAAAACAGTCCCTGGAAAAATGGTATGGGTGATGTTGTAAAGGAGTGTGCCGAGGCCTGCAAACGGGGTGGCATAAAATTCGGCGTGTATCTTTCACCCTGGGACAGAAACAGCCCTCTTTATGGTACACCGGCTTATAATGATTATTATTGTGAGCAGCTTACAGAGCTGTTGTCAAAGTATGGCGATATTTTTATGGTCTGGTTTGACGGTGCATGTGGTGAAGGTCCGAATGGTAAGAAGCAGGAATATGATTTTGAAAGATATATTAAAATCATAAGAGAGCTGCAGCCCGAGGCAGTTATCTTTAATGATTTCGGACCCGATGTGCGTTGGTGTGGTAATGAAGCAGGCTCTGCCCGTAGGGGAGAGTGGGCTGTTGTGCCACATGACTTATGTTTGCGTTGCGAAAAGCAGACGGAGGGCAAGCTGGTTGAAGGTAACCTTAAATATTTGTATAATCCTGCCGAGAGCATCGGTGATTTATCTGTTATTCAGTATGCAGACGGACTTTCCTTCTGCGGCGCAGAGATTGACATGTCAATCCGACCCGGTTGGTTTTATCACGAAAACGAAAAGCCTCATTCACTTGAGAGACTCTTTGGGACATATCTGAATTCCTGTGGAAATAACACGTCCTTTAATCTTAACATTCCACCAATGCCAAACGGAAAATTCAATCAGGCAGATGTTGAGAGGCTAAAGGAACTGGGCGAGTTAATAAACAGCAGCTTCGGTGATGATAAAAGGATTTCATTTTCAGCAGAAGAAATACCAATGCAATCAGAAACTCAACGCAGAATCCGTCTCTCGTTTGAAAATGAAGAGGATGTTGCCTTTGTTGAGCTGAAGGAGAATATTGCAAAAGGTCAGCGTGTTGAAATTTTCCGTATTCTTGCCCCAACCTATGAGGATGCCCTTTGGAATGGCTCAACAGGTGATGTGATTTTTAACGGTTACACTGTGGGAAACAGAAAAATCTGTCCCGTGAATTCACACACAAGGGCTATTGAAATTCAAGTTTTATCAGCAAGAGATACTGTTGATTTTAAGGATATTATTGTTTACAGAAAATGAGGTTTTGTTATGTATAAGCAAAAGCTTTGTCTTTCCACCAACAGCACCTTCGGAATTCCCGAAAGTGAGCAGGTGAGACTCTTCAGGAAAATTGGTTTTGAGGGCTTCAATGTGCTGTGGGGATACATGATGGATGATGTTGTGGAGGCTTGCGCCAGAGTAGCCCGTGAAGAGAATATGATATTTCAATCTATCCACGCACCGTGGAATATGTGCCAGGCAATGTGGGATGAGTCCCGTCAGGACGAAGCTCGCGAGGGCATTGAGCAGCTTAAGCATTGTCTTGATCTTTGCAAGAAATATGGTGTCCCTATAATGGTCTGTCATGTTTATGTGGGCTTTGATGAGGAGTACAAGGCTAACGAGCTTGGCGTGAAAAACTATGGTGAAATCATAAGGCATGCCGAAAAGCTCGGCATTAAAATCGCCTTTGAAAACACAGAAGGAATTGTGTATCTTAAGGCGGTGCTTGATAGCTTTAAGGATAGTCCTGCTGTGGGCTTTTGCTGGGATAGCGGGCACGAAATGTGCTATAATTTCTCGGAAAACCTTCTGGCAGAGTATGGTGACAGACTCATTGCAACACACATAAATGATAACCTTGGCGTGAAGGATTTCGGGGGAAAAATCACCTGGCACGATGATTTGCACCTGCTTCCCTTTGACGGCATAGCAGATTGGGATGAGCTGACACAGCGAATTGCCGATTGTGGATATGGAGATATTCTCACCTTTGAGCTTAATATCAAATCCAAGCCAAATCGTCACGAAAATGATAAATATGACAATATGCCACTGGAGGAATATTTATCTGAGGCCTATGCCAGAGCCTGTAGAATAGCTATGATGATACAGAAAAAAAGAAAATAATGATAAACACCTCTATCGGATAAATTCGATAGAGGTGTTTTGTTATATTATATTGAATATTAAAGGAGAGCTCTATAAAGAGCAGCGATTTCTTCAACGCTTGTGTCTCTTGGGTTACCGGGACGGCAAGCATCAGCGAATGCGCTTTCAGCAAGGAACTGAACATCTTCATCCTTAAGGATTTCCTTAAGATCTGCAGGAATGCCAACTTTCTTGTTGAGCTCTGCAACAGCATTAACAGCTGCTTTTCTTGCATCCTCAATGCTCATTGCATCTGTGCCTTCAACGCCCATTGCCTTTGCAATGTCACGGTACTTGTCACCTGTGCAGGGTGCGTTGTATTCCATGATTGAAGGAAGAAGAATAGCATTTGCAACACCATGAGGTGTATCATAAAGAGCGCCAAGACCGTGTGCCATACTGTGAACAATACCGAGGCCGACATTGGAGAAGCCCTGACCTGCAATGTACTGTGCAAGAGCCATACCTTCTCTGCCTTCTGCTGTGTTTTCACAAGCGCCGGGAAGGTGCTTTGCGATAAGCTCAATAGCCTTAAGGTGGAACATATCAGTCATTTCCCATGCACCCTTTGTGATGTAGCCTTCAATAGCATGGGTGAGTGCATCCATACCTGTTGATGCTGTGAGTCCCTTTGGCATTGTTGACATCATATCCGGGTCAACAACTGCAACCTCAGGAATATCGTGAACATCAACGCAAACAAACTTGCGCTTCTTCTCAACATCTGTGATAACATAGTTGATTGTAACCTCTGCAGCAGTACCTGCTGTTGTGGGTACAGCGATTGTGAACACAGCGTGATTCTTTGTTGGAGCAACGCCCTCAAGGCTTCTTACATCGCTGAACTCAGGGTTTTCAATAATGATACCAACAGCCTTTGCTGTGTCCATTGCTGAGCCACCACCGATAGCAATAATGCAGTCTGCACCGCTTGCCTTATATGCCTCAACGCCTGCAAGAACATTTTCAATTGTTGGGTTAGCCTTGATTTCGCTGAAGATAGCATAAGGATAACCTGCCTTATCAAGTAAATCTGTAACCTTTGCAGTTACACCGAATTTGATAAGGTCCGGGTCTGAGCAAACAAAAGCCTTCTTAAAGCCTCTGCCCTCGAGCTCAGGGAGAATGTTCTCCACAGCGCCCTTGCCGTGGTATGAAATTGTGTTTAAAACTATACGATTTGCCATCGCAAAAACCTCCTTGGTTTAATTTTTTTCTATTATACACCATATTCTTTGTGAAATCATTAACAAAAACAAAATTTTTTTATTTTCGGTAGGATTGACAAAATTGAAGCTTAAAAACCTTGCAATATGTCTATTGTTTTAAATTTTTTCCCGTGCTATACTTTCAAAAAGCCCACTCCATAGGAGGGAAATTTATGGAAATTCCTGCAATTCTGCTTCAGAAGGCAGATGAAATCACCAATAAGCTTCAGGCGAAATACCCTAAGCTTGCACCTTTCTTCAAAGGCTGCTTTCTTAACACAATTGAAACAACCGTTACAAAGCTTGATGACGGTGGTTATTTTGTTATAACAGGAGATATTCCTGCGATGTGGCTTCGTGATAGTGCATCGCAGCTCACTCATTACATACGCTTTGCAAATGAGGATGAGGACCTTAAAACAATAATCAAAAGCGTTATTGAGAGACATGCACAGTTTGTGTGCCTTGACCCTTATTCAAACGCCTTTAATGCAGTTGCAAAAACCTGCTGGGCATCTGATGAGACAGATTTTCATCACGAGATGATATGGGAAAGAAAATATGAGGTGGATTCTCTGTGTGCGTCCCTTTACCTTGCTCACAGCTATTACAAGCATACTCTTGATGATTCAATCTTCACTGAAAATTTCTATAATATGATTAAAAGCATTGCAGAGGTTTTCAAGAAGGAGCAGAATCACGCACAAAAGTCCACATACTATTTCCACAGACCTGATGCACCAGCCACCGACACAATGCCTTGTGGTGGCAAGGGCAATCCTGTGGGCTATACCGGTATGACATGGTCCGGCTTCCGTCCGTCTGATGACAGATGCCTTTATAACTATCTTGTGCCTTCAAATATGATGGCTGTGTGTGCCTTGAAGAAGGCGGCAGAGCTTGTTAGCGTGGGTTATGGTGATACCCGCCTTGAAAGTGAATGCAGATCACTTGCCTTTGATATTGATGAAGGCATCAAAGCACATGCTGTATATGACCACCCGAAATTCGGCAGAATTTACGCTTATGAGGTGGATGGATTGGGGAATATGCTCTTTATGGATGATGCCAATTCTCCAAGTCTTCTTTCAGCACCGTATATTGGATATTGCAGCAAGAATGATGAAATCTATAAAAACACAAGAAGGTTTATTTTCTCTCATGAGAACCCATGGTATTTTGAGGGTGCAGTGGCAAAGGGTGTGGGAAGTCCTCACACGGGCTATGACAAAATCTGGCACATAGCTCTTGCAATGCAGGCACTCACAAGTGATGATGAGGGTGAGATTGAAAGCTGTCTTGATATGATAGCAAACTCTCATGCAGGGACATATCTTATGCACGAATCCTTTAACAAGGATGAGGCTGAGGATTTCACAAGACCATGGTTTGCCTGGGCGAACAGCTTGTTTGCAGAGCTTCTCATAAGACTGATTGAAAAATAAAATCAAAAACGGACAAGATGAGCTTGTCCGTTTTTTTAATTGCTTTTAAAAGTCTGGATAACCTTAAAGGCTGTGTAACCAACGAGAAAAACTGTCAAAGCAGTTTTGATTGAGGAGATTCTCATATAAGCTTTTGCAATGCTTGTTATATTACTTAATGTGTTTGTGGTTTCTTCCATGAATTAACCCTTCCTTTCTATAAGGATGCCATGAGCAATCCCCGGTATGCTTTCTTTCTGGAGTGATGATGTGGGTGAAAGCAATGCTCCTGTGCCAACAAAAAAGACCTTCTTAAGATTACCCTTGGAGATTTCATCAAGAATGCAGGAGCACACCACTGAGGCACTGCAACCACATCCGGAGCCACCTGAATGAACATCCTGTGTGGACAAATCGTAAATCATTGTGCCACAATCCCTGTGCACGGAGGAAATGTCAAGGTTTTGCTCATCTTTGAGAAGCTCAATTAAGATGCTGCTTCCTGTTTTTCCCAGATCGCCCGTCAGAATCATATCAAAATCAGAGGGGATAGAGTGGGTGTCCTTTAAATAATTTGCAATAGTCTGTGCTGCTGCAGGTGCCATTGCTGCTCCCATATTGTTGCTGTCCTTTATGCCTAAATCCCTTACAGAGCCGAAGATAATATCGCTTATTACGGGAGTGTCTGAACCACTTCCTTCAAGCACAACAGCACCTGCTCCTGTTACTGTCCACTGTGCAGCAGGGGAGCGCTGCCCACCATATTCCAAGGGAAAACGGTATTGCCTCTCTGCAGAACAGAAGTGGGAGGATGCGGCACAGATTGTGTTTGAAACAGCACCGGAGTCAACCAATATCGCACCAAGTGCCATGGATAGTGCCATTGTGGAGCAGGCTCCGTAAAGACCTGCAAAGTTGAGTTTTAAATCTCTCATACCGAAGGATGAACCGATGCATTGATTGAGTAAGTCTCCCGCAAGACATAAGTCTATGCTTTCTTTAGCAGTTTTAGCCTTCTTGAGTGCTGTTTGTATTGCTGTTTTCTGCAGGTGTGTTTCTGCTTTTTCAAAGGTTTCTTCTCCACAGAATTCGTCAAGATATATTTTATCGAAATATGCAGCAAGTGGTCCTTCGCTTTCCTTTTTGCCGACAGCTGCGGCATAGCCCTTGATTGCCACACCGTTTTTAATTCGGATTGTGTTTTTACCTTTTCTTTCAATCATAAAAAATCCCTACTCCGTTTTTTCTGTGTTTATTATTGGCAGATTTAGTGGAATTATTGTTTTGCTGTGCAGGTAAAATTTTCAAATGTATTTTATTTTCTTTTAGGTTATGTTATAATGTTTTTCGGTGATAAAAATGAGAGTAATTATTTGTCTTGATGATAATAACGGAATGCTTTTTAATAATCGCCGTCAGAGCAGAGACAGAGTGCTCATAAGCGATATCATAGAAAATCTTAAGGGCGAAAAGCTTTGTTTAAATGAGTTTTCACTTCCTCTTTTTTCGGAGTATGAGGAGCATATTCAGGTGTGCTCCGCACCTGAAAAGGGTAAGCTTTTTTTTCTTGAGAACCTGGATTTAAGTGGGTTTTCAAAGGATTTGAGAGAGGTCACGGTTTACAGATGGAACAGAGCTTATCCGGCTGATTTTACCTGCCAGCTTGACTTTTCTTCTTATGAAATGGTTAATGAAACTGAATTTCGGGGAAGCTCGCACGATAAAATAACTAAGCTTGTTTATGTGAAGGGGTGAGATGTGTTTTGAATAAGAAAATAATCAGTTTAATACTCATATTGTGTCTTTCTTTTTCTGTGCTTTTAACAGGCTGCACGGAAGACACTGTAACAGATTTCACACAAAACAACACACAAACTGCTTATGAAGAGAAGACTACACATCCCGAGAGTGATTTGTATGGCGAGTCTGTAACAGAAAAACAACAAACTACCAAGCCTGCAAATTCAACACAAAACCCAGACGGTTATAAGGTTGCACTTGGGAGCATTCCGGAGTTTTCGGGCGAGGCTTATATTGCTGTAAATAACAATATACCGGGTTTTTCTGCTTCTGACAGAACATCCCGTTATTTCGAAAATTATGAAGCACTAGATAGTCTTGGACGTTGTGGTATCGCCTTTGCCTGTCTTGGGAGAGAAACAATGCCAACTGAAGAGAGAGGCACTATCGGCTCTGTTAAACCAAGTGGGTGGCGTACTGTTAAATATGACATTGTGGATGGCAAATATCTTTATAACAGATGTCACCTTATCGGCTTTCAGCTTTCGGGTGAAAATGCTAACACCAGAAATCTGATAACCGGTACACGTTACCTCAATATTGAGGGAATGCTTCCCTTTGAAAATATGGTTGCCGACTATATTAAGGAAACGGGTAATCATGTGCTTTATCGAGTGACGCCGGTATTCAAGGGCAGTGAGCTCGTGTGTCGTGGTGTGCAGATGGAGGCTTATTCTGTTGAGGATAATGGCGACGGAATCTGCTTTAATGTTTATTGCTATAATAGCCAGCCCGGTATTTCGATTAATTATTCCACCGGTGAAAGTGAGCTTAATAGAATTGCCGATACAACAAAACCCCCGTTAACTACCCAAAAAGAAACAAGCGAGGAAAAGACAACCTCGGGATATGTATCCAATGCCTCTTATGGGGTGTGGGTAACAAGGTCAGGCAAGAGGTATCACAGTGACCGTTATTGCAGCAACATGAAGGAGCCAAGCAATATCACTGTTGAAGAAGCAAAGTCACAAGGCTATACGCCATGTGGTAAGTGTTATTAAAAGTAAAGCCACTCAGCGTTTTTGCTGAGTGGCTTTGCCTTATAACAAGTCATAGGGTGTTGTGAGGATGTATGTTGCACCTGCCTGCTTCAGTTCTTCTTCTGTGCCGAAGCCATATACAGCGCCTGCAGAATCAATGCCAACAGCATTGGCACCATCAATATCATAAAATCTGTCACCGATCATTATAACCCTTGAATTATCTGGGCTTCCGAAGAAATCAAGACATCTGTTTATGAGCTCTTGCTTGCTTGAATGGTTATTTTTGAAATCCTCTGCAGAGACAAAATCATAGTACTTGTATATATCATGGTATCGGGAGATTTCATCCACAAATTTCTGGGGCTTTGAGGATGCAACAGCCACCCTTTTGCCACGGTTCTTGAGAGTTGAAAGCATATCCTTTATGCCATCGTAAACAGCAGATTCCTCTGCAGCCTTTTCTCTGTATCGCTCTCTGTATTTTTCAATGAGCCACTTGGCATCCTCGTCGCTGACCCCGTAAACTGTCTTGTAGGACTCGAATAGTGGTGGACCCACAAAATATTCCAGCTTTTTAAAATCCGTTTCCTCAATGCCGAAGCATTTGAGAGAATAAATGATTGAGTTGAAAATGCCCTCTGTGGTGTCGCACAGAGTACCATCAAAATCAAATAAATAAAAATCGTAATCCTTCATATAATCACCAAGCTTATTTTATAACTTAGCATTTAAAAAGTAAATAGCAAAATTACCATAAAACAACGGTTATTTATAGGTTTTTACTATTGAAAGAAATTGCTTGTTGAGTTAAAATGTATTATTGTAATCAACTTGAAAGAAGGCGCGTGTATGTCGGATAATTTATCACAACAGGTTTCATCCATTATTGCAAAGTATGAGAATCCGGAGGAGAGTCTTATTGCTGTTTTGCAGGATGTTCAGTCTGTTCAAGGGTATATATCTGAATTTGCTGTGAAGATTATCACGGAGTTAACAGGTATTCCGTCAAGTAGAATAATGGGTGTTGCTTCATTTTATGCAGGCTTCCGTCTTAAGCCTGTGGGGAAATATCGCATAATGGTTTGTATGGGTACAGCTTGTCATGTTAACGGCGCTGAAAGAATCGGCGATGTTGTTAAACGAGTGCTTGGTATTGAAGAGGGCGATATAACCGAGGATGGTCTCTTCTCCTGGGAAGAGGTTGCGTGTCTGGGCTGCTGTAGCATCGCCCCTGCCATGATGATAAATGAAACTGCATACGGTAAGCTCACTCCTGATAAGGTGCAGAGCATTATTGCAACCATAAGAGAGGAGGAGTCAAGGTGAGATTTCTTTTAGGCTATGGCTCCTGCGGTATAGCATCGGGAGCAAATGATGTGCTTTCCTCTCTTGAAGAGGTGCTTACGGGCACGGGGCTTTGTGTTGAGAAGGTGGGCTGTAATGGCCTTTGCTTTGCAGAGCCTGTTGTGGAGCTTATCACAGATGACGGGGAAAGTGTAATATACGGAAGGCTTGATAGGGCTTCAGCAAAAGCTCTTGCAGAAGAGGCTCTTAAGGGCAATCTCTCCGACAAAAACAGACTTACCGAGGAGGAGCTTGGATTCCTTAAGGGTCAGACCCGTATTGTGCTTTCAGGATGTGGTAAGGTTAACCCCGAAAGCATTGCTTCTTATATGGAAAATGGTGGCTACACTGCACTGAGAAAAGCGTTGGAAATGGGTGCAGACGGCGTCATTTCAGAGATTGAAAAGTCAGGACTTCGTGGTAGAGGTGGTGCTGGCTTTCCGACCCATATCAAGTGGAAATCTGCCCGTGCTTCCCGGAGTGAGGAAAAATACATAGTCTGCAATGCAGATGAAGGTGACCCGGGAGCATTTATGGACAGAGCTGTGCTCGAGGGCGATCCACACAGAGTTCTTGAAGGTATGATGATTGCAGGCATTGCAGTGGGAGCTTCCGTGGGAATTATCTATGTCCGTGCAGAATATCCTCTTGCTGTAAAGCGTCTCAATCTTGCTATTAAAGAAATGCGTCGTGAGGGTGTGCTCGGTGAGAATATTTTAGGTAGCGACTTCTCATTCGATTTCAGAATTATGATGGGTGCAGGTGCCTTTGTTTGTGGTGAGGAGACGGCTCTTTTAGCCTCTCTCGGTGGTAACAGAGGTATGCCGGTTACAAAGCCTCCGTTCCCTGCACAGAAGGGCTTCAGAGGAAAGCCTACCAATATAAATAATGTTGAGACCTTTGCAAATGTGCCCTGGATTATAGAAAATGGTGGAGAGAGCTTTGCCGGAATGGGTACACAATCAAGCAAGGGCACAAAGGTTTTTGCTCTTGCGGGAAAGGTTAAAAGAGGCGGACTTGTCGAGGTGCCGATGGGTCTGACAATAAAGGATATCGTCTTTGGAATATGTGGTGGTATCAAAGAGGATAAATGCATCAAGGCTGTCCAGATGGGTGGCCCTTCGGGTGGTTGTATCCCCGAAAATATGCTTGACACAATCATTGATTACGAAAATATTGCACGCACAGGTGCCATTATGGGATCGGGTGGTATGATTGTAATGGATGAAGACACCTGTATGGTGGATATGGCTAAATTCTTCATGGATTTCACAAGTAAAGAAAGCTGTGGTAAGTGTGTGCCTTGCAGAATCGGTACCACAAGAATGCTTGAAATTCTTAAACGAATCTGCAACGGTGAAGGGCAGATTGGTGATGTTGAAGCACTTGTGGAGCTGGGCGAAGGCATAAAAACAGGCGCACTTTGTGGTTTGGGTAATTCTGCCCCTAACCCTGTGCTTACCACTGTTAAATATTTCAGAAACGAATATGATGCACACATTGTTGATAAATGCTGTCCTGCAAAGAAATGCACAAGCCTTATCAGCTTCACAATCCGAGAGGATATGTGCAAGGGCTGCTCTCTTTGCAGCAAAAAATGTCCCGTGGGAGCAATAAGTGGTGTTGTGAAATCTCCGTTTGTTATTGATAGTGATAAATGCATCCGTTGCTCACAGTGTCTTGATAGCTGTAAATTCGGTGCAATTGAAAAAATAAGTGGGGAGGGTATGTAATGAGCAAGGTCAATATCTTTATTGATGGTAAGGAATTTCTTGCCGATAGTGAAAAGACTCTCCTTGATAATATTCTTGAAAGTGGAAAATACATTCCTCACCTTTGTCACAACAAAGAGCTTGAAAGCTATGGCGGCTGTGGCCTGTGCCTTGTTATGGTTGACGGTATCAACAAGCCCCTGAGGGCTTGCTCCACAGCAGTGCGTGAGGGAATGAGTGTAACAACCTCCACACCTGCGATTGAGAAAAGCCGCAAGGCAACCCTTTCTCTTATTATGTCTGACCACAGCGGCGACTGTAAAGCGCCTTGTTTTATGGCTTGCCCCACTCATCAGGATGTGCAGGCTTATGTTGGTCTCATCGCCAATGGTCAGGTTAAAGAGGCTGTTGAGGTAATCAAAAAGGATAACCCTCTTCCTGCATCAATTGGCAGAGTCTGCCCTCACCCATGTGAGGAGAAGTGCAGAAGAAAGCACCTCGAGGGTGCGGTGTCAATCTGTGCCCTGAAGCGCTATGCAGCTGATTCGTATATTGATTATATGCCTGAGTGTCGGGCGAGAATTGGCAAGAGAATTGCTGTTATCGGTGCAGGTCCTGCAGGCCTTTCCTGTGCATATTTCCTTAATCTTAAGGGCTATGAGGTTACTGTCTTTGAAGCTCAGGAGAGGGCAGGTGGTATGCTCCGTTATGGCATTCCTGCATACAGACTTCCAAAGGATGTGCTCGATAAAGAGATTGATGCCATTGTAAATGCAGGTGTCAATATAGTATATAATAAATGGCTCGGAAAGGATTTCACAGTGGAGTCACTTAAGAGTGAGTATGATGCTGTTTTTGTTGGTATCGGTGCATGGAGTGCGTGGAATCTGGGCTGTAAGGGTGATGATGCTCAGAATGTTATGTCTGGAATTGATTTGCTTTACAGAGTAGCTAATGGTGAAAGACCTGATTTAGGTAAAAATGTCTGTGTTGTCGGTGGTGGTAACACGGCAATAGATGCTGTGCGAACGGCTGTGAGGCTTGGCGCAGAAAATGTAACTCTTGTTTACAGAAGGACCGAGGCAGAAATGCCTGCAGAGGCTGAAGAAATAAGAGATGCAAAGGTCGAGGGCGTAAATTTCCACTTCCTTGCAGCACCCGTTGAGGTGGAGGTGTGCGATGGCAGGGCTGTTGCACTCAAGGTGCAGAATATGGTGCTTGGCGAGCCTGATGCCTCTGGCAGACGCTCTCCTGTTCCGGTTGAAGGAAGCATCGATTCAATTCCGTGCGACACGATAATTTCTGCCATAGGACAGAAGGTTGCTTCATCTCATATCGACATGCTTGAGTTAACTCGTAAGCAGACGATTTCTGTTGACGAAACAAGCTTTATGACATCTGTTGAAGGCGTTTTTGCTGCCGGCGATGTGATAAATAAGGGCGCGGATATAGCTATACGAGCGATTGCCGGTGGTAAATATGCAGCCATTGCAATCGATAGTTATCTTAAGGGTGAGGCGTTCAAACCACACCTTCCTCTTTACAGTGTGAATGATAGCTTTAATCCTGATGTGCTTCAGGGGACAGAGCAGATAAACAGATGTGAAGCAGAGATGCTTCCGGCTCAGGAAAGAATAAATAATTTTAATCAGGTGGCACATACTCTCAGTCATGATGTCGCAAAAACGGAAGCATCAAGGTGTCTTGAATGCGGTTGCAGCAGTGTTTATACCTGTGAATTATTGCCTCTTGCCCGTGATTATGGTGCATTCAGCAGTATTTATTCAGGCAAGAAGAGAAGCTATCCAAAGGATAAAAGCCATCCGTTTATTGTGCGCGATAATTCAAAATGCATTCTTTGTGGTCAGTGTGTGCGTGCTTGTAAAGAAATTTCTCACACTGAAAATCTCGGCTTGTTCGGAAGAGGCTTTGCAACTCAGCCTGTAACGGCATTCAGCTTGCCTTTGGGGGAAAGCAAATGTGTTTCCTGTGGTGCTTGTGTGATAAGCTGTCCGACAGGAGCATTGTCCTTCAAAACACCCGCGGTCAAAAATCCACCGTTACCCATTGAAGAAAGCGATTTTGTATGCTCTCTTTGTGGAAGAAAATGTGCATTCAAGAAGAGAACAATCAACGGCAGAACCGTTGCCATGCTTCCTGAAAAGCTCGGCAACTCTTGCTCTTTAGGTATGTTTCAGCCGGTTATCAGGGATAATTTCAACCCTGATATGTCAGCTGGGGAGAAATCGTTGCTTCTTGAACACCTTTGTGGATCCCTGGAGATGTATGTGGGGGATGCAAAGCCGGAAGAACTTTCATTGGAAGATATAATAAATCTTTAAAATTATCTTCGGGTGATGTACAAAAAGCGCGTGCTATTTTGGTTAAAATGCCGAAACACCTCACAAATGGCTTGGTTACGCCATTTGTGAGGCTTTTAATTTGTAAATTTTCATTTGCTTTTATTATAATTATTATAATTATATGTTGACATTCGCAACTGTTTGTAATATAATTATCTCAAAATATAAGTGTGGGTATATCTATGCCCATATGTGTTATCGGGGAATAAGCCCCAAATCTTATTAAAAGGAAGATATCAATGAAGAAAGTACTTGCGATTTTTCTTTCCGTTCTGCTTGTTTGCATCTGCTTGGCGCCAGCAAGCTCAGCGGTAAACGGTCCTCAGCTTTCCTTGAAGGTTGCAGAGGGCAGCTACTCAAGCACCGCTTCTCAGGAGGCTGCTATCACAACAACAACATTCACAGTTGTTATTGCAGCACCGAGAAACCTCCAGAAGCTTGTCGGTGTTAACCTTTATTTTGAATATGACCCTGCAGTTCTTGCAGTTGCAAAGGCTGGTCTCGCAGGCTCACAGGATTCCGCAGGAAACAATGTTCCTAACTTTAGCGGTCTTCTTGTTCAGGGTATGAAGTCAGGTTCATCAAGCGAATATGCTTTAGCTTGGATCCCTTCAGGCGATGGCGTTTCAAAGAACCAGGCAAACGACCTTATGTACATAACCTTCAGCGTTATAGACACAACAGTAAAACAAACTTCATTGAATCTCTTTATTGATGAATTCCGTACAGACGATGGCAATAATCAGAATGATATCACAGCCACTCAGTTGTATGAAAATAAGGTAATCAATTTCAGCTTCCCGGAGAACACTCCTCCTGCAACAACAACTCCTGCTGATCAGGAAGAGAATGCTGATACAGATAAGGTTAACGATCTTCTTCAGGTTATCAGAGATATGCTCAACGGAAATGGTGTTACCTTCTCCGATTTTGCAGATGCAATCGCAAACGCATTCGGTAATGCTGAAATCACAGACATCATCGAGCAGCTCGTTGACGGCAATGTTGATGTTTCAAATGGCTTCCTCGGTATTCTTCAGAGCTTAGGTCTTAACTTCGATTCATTCGAAGACCTTCTCAACATGATTATCGATTTCATCTCCAACCTCTTAGGTGGTGGCAGTGGTGATAGCGATACCGACAACACAACAGCAGCAGGTGGTAACACAGCTACAACAGCAAAGGGTTCAGGCTCAGGCTCAGAACAGACAGGTGATGTTGGTGTAGCTCTCGCAGCAGCAGTTTGTGTGCTTTCAAGCGCAGGCTTCGTTCTTACAAGAAAGAAAAAAGATATCATCTAAGAAATCGCAAGTTTCAGATTGATTTAAATACAGCTCCTTCGGTTTATCCGAGGGAGCTGTTCTTATATATAAATAGGTATGGTATATAGACATAAATGTAAACGAAAAAATAACCACATTTACTTGTGTGAGTAAATGTGGTTTAAATTTTACATGCCAAGCATTGATGCGAATAAGCCCTTTTTCTTTTCCTTCTGTGGCTTGTACACTGGAGGATTTTCAAGTCTCATAAGAGCACCCTTGCTTTTTGAAAGATATGTGATGATTTCTGTTACAGGCTCTCTCATTGTGTCGCTGAAATAATCCTGACAGTTTTCAAGAAGCTCCGGGTTTGTTGCAATGGAAACACCGAGGATTGTAACACCAACAAGGCTCTGTGTGTCGTTGGTTCCGTCTTCATAGATTTCATTGAAAAGGTTGAAAAGCTTCTTAATCATTGCCTTATCGTTCTTGCGGAGTGTTTCGATAACAAGCTTGTTGCCGTGGTTAACGAAGAAGTCCTCTGCAAGGAATTCATCGTAAAGCGTAACATTGTTCTTGTACTCGTCGCGAAGCTCTGGGAAGAGCTTTGTGAAACGGTCGCCAAGAGTGTTTGCATCGTATGCAATGGTTCCACTCTTTGCCTTTGATCTTGAAACTGGGGTTGGAAGCTTTTTGCCGGCTGTTGGACCCTTTGAACCGAAGGTCTTGTTAATTGTTTCAATATATTCCTCGAAAATGTATTTAAGATCTCTTTCATCAAACTCTTCAAGGTCAAGCAGGTTGAGTGAAGCTCTCGGCAAATCATCGTCCGGAGCATCAGCCAAATCTGCTTTTGCAATGAAAAGAGCAAGCTTGGCGTTTTCATATTCCAATCTTACACGGCCATTTTCGCCACGGAACATAACAATTGATTTTGCGCCTTCTTCTTTAACGGGTGCTTCGGGGGGGCGAATTCCATCAGGATATTCAACCTCAAGACCTGCATCCTTGATTGCGCCTTCGATACCTTTTATAACAAGGTTAAGAGCATAATTTTTCTCAAGCATTAAAAAATACCTCGCATAATTTATTATAACATTTTGAAATTATATCACAATAAAACTCATTTGTAAAGTTGATATTTACTGAACGCCCTTCATTGTAAGAGAAATTCTGTTCTTCTTTGTGTCAACAGAAATTACTTTCACTTTAACAATCTCTCCAACCTTGAGCACCTCGGAAGGGTGTTTGATGTACTTGTCACATATCTGTGAAATGTGCACAAGACCGTCCTGGTGTACACCGATATCTACAAACACACCGAAATCAATAACATTTCTCACTGTGCCTGTAAGCTCCATGCCCTCGCGAAGATCGTTCATATCCATAATGTCTGAACGAAGCATAGGCTTTGGCAAATCATCACGGATATCTCTTCCCGGCTTTTCAAGCTCTGCAACAATATCTGTGAGAGTGAGTGTTCCCACGCCGCATTCTTCTGCGACCTTTGAAAGTCCGTATTCCTGAATCTTTGCTCCAATGCCTCTCGCACCTGCTGCAGAAACATCCTTCTGTGAGTAGCCGAAAAGTTCAAGGAGCTTCTTAGCAGCATCGTAGCTTTCAGGGTGAACGCCCGTGTTATCAAGAGCAATTCTTCCCTTTGGGATACGCAGGAAGCCTGCACATTGCTCAAAGGCTTTAGGGCCAAGTCCTTTTACCTTCTTTAATTCGGCTCTGCTTGTGAAGCCACCGTTATCCTCTCTGTAAGCGACAATGTTTTTTGCTGTTGCAGAGGAGATACCGGAAATATATTTAAGAAGTGAAACGGAGGCTGTGTTGATATCAACACCAACAGCGTTAACGCAGTCCTCTACAACACCTGTAAGTGATTCGTTAAGCTGTGCAGGAGGAACATCGTGCTGATACTGACCAACACCAATACTCTTTGGATCTATCTTAACAAGCTCTGAAAGTGGATCCTGAAGTCTTCTTGCGATTGACACGGCTGAACGCACAGAAACATCAAAATCGGGGAATTCCTCAGCCCCTAATTTTGAAGCCGAGTAAACGGATGCACCTGCCTCGTTAACAACCATATATGATACTGGTCTGGAAGCCTTCTTGATTGTGTCAGCGATAAATATTTCACTTTCCTTGCTTGCTGTACCATTACCGATAGAGATACAATCGATGTTGAATTTATCAATAAGACCAAGCACAATTCTTTCAGACTCTGCCGTTTTGGATTGTGGTGGGGTGGGGTATATAACACCGGTGTAGAGCACCTTGCTGTTACCATCAACCACAGCAAGCTTGCAGCCTGTTCTGTATGCCGGGTCAACAGCTAACACTGTTTTGTTCTTGATTGGTGGTTGCATAAGAAGCGGCTTGAGGTTTGAACCAAACATTTTTATTGCTTGTTCGTTAGCTCTCTCTGTAAGAAGTGAGCGTGTTTCCCTTTCAAGAGAGGGGAAGATGAGTCTTGAATAGCTGTCCTTTGCAGCTTCCTTGCAGAAATCTGTGGAGGAGCTCCCTTCCTTAATGAAAAGCTTATTGAGGATGTTCAACGCCTCAGCCTCATCAATTTCCACGCTTACCTTAAGTAAGCCCTCGTTCTCACCTCTGTTGATAGCAAGGATTCTGTGAGAAGGAATTTTCGAAACAGGCTCCTGATATTCATAGTAGGTTGAATATACGCTGTCTTCCTCTGTTTTAGCAACAGAACGAATAACACCACGCTTAGCAATAAGATCCTTGAGAGCTTTTCTTCCGTCAGCAGAATCGGAGATGATTTCAGCAATAATATCTGAGGCACCCTGAAGAGCATCCTCTGGTGTTTCAACACCTTTTTCACTGTCAACATAAGGGGTAGCAACCTCAAGTAAATCTGCACCCTTAAGTGTTAAGGAAAATAACAGCTCTGCTAACGGCTCAAGTCCTTTTTCCTTGGCAACGGAAGCTCTTGTTTTTCTCTTCTGCTTATATGGTCTGTAAATATCCTCAACCTCTGCAAGCGTTACGGCAGCTGCAATTGCCTTAGAAAGCTCTTCTGTGAGCTTTCCTTGCTCTTCAATTGAAGAAATAACCTCTTCCTTGCGTTTTTCAAGGTTTCTGAGATATGTGAGTCTGTCATTTATGTCACGAAGCTTCTGGTCATCGCAGGAGCCGGTCATCTCTTTTCTGTATCGGGCGATAAAAGGGATGGTGTTACCATCGTCAATAAGAGAGACGATGTTTTTAATGTGATGTTCACTTATTGAGAATTCTTGTTGTAAAAGCTTTAAAATATCCATAGTATCTTCCTTTATATATTATATAGTATATATAATACCATATTTATCGGTAGTTGTCATTGTTAACTTGAAATTTTTAATAGTTTTTGCTAAAATATTAAATGGTGATTATATGAAGGTTTTAGCAACGAGAGCAAATGGATTTGTGTATATTGGTCCGTTTATTATTATTTTAACGCTGGTTTACTGTGTGGCTCATTTTAACTCAGAATATATAGCTGGGGACGGGGTTTCATTTCTGTTCACTCTGTTAGACAGAAGCTTTCTTGTTAGCCTGTTTATTTGCGTTGTGAGTATGGTTGTATGGGGAGAGCGTATAATAACTCCACGTGTGATTATTGAGTATGATGATAAGGGCTTTTACATTTACAAATACAAAAATTCTGATCCGATAATTTTAAGATATGAAGAAATGTATGGTGCCTTTGCAAAGGAAGATCTTTCAGAGGTTCATTATCGGAGAAATGCATGGACTCCGCGGAGAAGGATATCAAACCCCACATGGGGGCTTATCAAAACAGGTAATCTCCGTCTCGAAACGCCAACAGACTTTATTACACTTCGCGGTGTGAAAAATGTTAATGATGTAAGGCACGAAATGACAAAGCTCGTGAGAGAGCATAAAAGAAAACAAAACGAATTTCTTGATTATAACATTGAGCTTGCAAAAGCAAAAAAAGAAGCTGAGGAACAGGAAAAACACAATATAAACACTTGAAAAATTAAATGTTTACAGTTTGTTCACAGTTTCTCGATAAGTTTTCAACAATGTTATGTTATATAATAATCAGACAATTTGATTGCTTAATCATTTCATTTTCTCTTTCCAAAGATTTGAACCCATACTCAAAAGGTATGGGTTCATTTCTTTATAATGCTTTTATATATTCAATAACTTTTTTTGGCACCTGTAATCTCACAGGTGTCTTTTCTTTTGTGAGCACAAAGTCAAGGAAGAAAAATTCATCACCCTTGAGAATGGCTTTGAGCTTCTTTGTGAGCAACTCTTCTTTTTCACTATCACCCTTGTGTTTTGCGATTATGAAAGCACCAAGGGTCTCATAAATACGGTCATTTCTGTAGCCTAAGTCATATTCACCAAGGCTTTGAAGGTAATGGTTTTCAAGCTCCTCGGAATATGTGAAATTATCACGGAGAATCAGTGCTCTGAGAAGAATTGAGCTGCTACCCTCGTTGATTGTATTGTTGAGGGTGTATTTTTCATAGTAAGTGTATGCCTTTATGAAATGCTCAAGATGGTTTTCATAAAGATTTCCCAGCGCATAGTAAACAATTGCCTTGTAGTTTGTGTCGCTGACCTGCATATATTTCTGTGTGGCATTTATTAAAATCAGCTCGGCGGCAAAATAATTATCTTTGCCACCCATTTCCATAAGACGCTCAGCGATAGCAACGGTTATTTCGCATTTTTCATCATTACTGAAGCCGTCAAGATATTTAAAAAGCTCGTTATAAAGAGCTTTATCTCTTTTGAAGGAATTTAAAAATTTTTCTGTCATATTAAACCTCCGGAGGAATGCATACGGCAACAGTTATTGATGTGTCTGAAGAAATAATGAAGCTGTTTTTACAGGAAAATGGCATAAAGAAATAATCGCCCTTTGAAATTCTCTTTTCATAGCTGTTGCCCTTTAAGGTGCCTTCTCCATCTGTGACAACATATATGCAAGGCGCATCAAGTACATCTGTTGCTCCCTTTGTGACAACATAACGCTGAATGCCGAAGCACGGGGTGTCCTTCTTGCTTATAAGTGACTCCTTTACACAGCCGTCTGTGTGGGCAATGATTTCAGGTGTCTTTCTGCACTCTTCTTCAACCCTTTGAAGGTTATATGAGTAATCAAAAACGGAGAGTGCGGTGTCCTTGTCGAGGGAGAGATACATCTGGTTGTCGGAAAGCTTGTAGTCGCCACACCAGCGCTCAGGCTGAATAGTGAAATCTGTTGGCTCCTGCACCTCAAGAATGAGGCAGCCGTATCCGATGGCGTGAACAGCCTTTGCAGGGATGAAATAAACATCTCCCGGCTTAACAGGAATTCTGTTAAGAAGCCCTTCCATGGCTGTTTTATCTGTTTCGCTATCCTCAACAGCTCTTCTCAAAGCTTCTTCGCCAACACCATCCCTGAAGCCAAAGTAAATGCAGGCATCTTCTCTTGTGGCAAGCACAATCCAGGCTTCAGCCTTGCCGAAGGAGGAGTTGAAGTGTTCTCTTGAAAATGCTTTGTCAGGATGTGCCTGAACAGGTAGCCGGATTGCTGAATCAAGAGCTTTAACAAGAACATCAAGATTTTCGCGATTTCCAAGCATAAGCTCTTTTTCTTCATTTAAAAGTGCATCGAAATAAATGTCAGTATCCAGGATTCTTGAAACTCCCTCGTGGGCATCTGTGCTTCCCTCATTAAGTGCCTTTGTTGAAGAACAAATCCATTCTTCGGGATAGAAGCTGTCTTCACTGCTGTCTCCGAAGAAATCTGCAAAAAGCTTACCACCCGTGTAAACTCTGAAAACTCTGTTTTTTTCAAAGAATACGGGCTGTGAAGCTACTATCTTTTTATCCATATTATCACCTCAGGAGCTCATTCTGAGCATTATTAATGCTTTTGTATAATCCGATTGCTGCTGCAGCAAAAACACAGGCACCAACAGCTGCCTCCTCGGAAAATCCGGGAAGTGAAGCAGGGAGAGAGAAATCTCTGCTGAATATATCTCTCCAGATTTTACTTTTTCTCAAGCCATTCCCCGAGCAAACAAGCTGCCTCGGTGTGAATGCAAGATAGTCATTTGCCTGAAGATACATTGTCTTCAGTTCATCTGAAACGCCCTTTAGTACACCACAAATCAGCTTTTCAGGAGTGAAATTTTCCGTGCCTATGTTTTCAATGGAGCCACGCTTTGTGGGGTTTTCACGACTGCCACAGAATTCACAGTTTACTGTAAGCTCATCGGAAAGTGAAAAAATATTTTCTGAAAGAGAGTCCATTTTTGTGTAAAGGTTATCTTTTTCTCCACCAAGCATATCTGCACAGAGGGAGAAGAAGTTTTTCAGTATAGCATAAGCTCTACCACCACAAAGTGATGATCCAACATAAATATATTTACCATCAGTAAGAGGTCGGATTTCACCCACAGTGGGGGTTTTTATACACTCTGTCACGAAGGAAACCTGACTTCCTGTGCCCACGTTCACCAGCACGGAGCTTTCGGGCTGCGCCACGGAGCCGAGAAAGCTTGCCTGATTGTCACCGATTGCAACACCAACAGGAATTCCCTGAGGAAGAAAATCACAAGCTGTTTTACCTGCAACTGCAGTGTTTTTTATTATGCGGGGGAGGAAATCTTTGTTGATTTCTGCAAGAGATAACATTTCAGCAGAAAATTCAAGAGATTTCATGTCAAAGAAACCGAGACTTGCAGCATCGCTTGAGTGGGTGACGGGTCTTTCTTCTGTGAGAATACTCACAATATAATCGTGAATTGTGCAGAGCATAACAGCATTTTCGGGTACAAGACCATTTTGCAGATTATAAAAGTGAGTTGTAAGACCAAAGCCCGTGGAAGCCTTGATTCCCGTAAGCTCGGTCAGATGCTCTGCGTATGTCTTATTATCCCTGAAGGGTAGATTTCCTCTTTCGTCCTGCCAGATGAAGAGAGGTGAGCAGTGCTTCATTTTGCTATCGAGATAAAGGATTCCGTGCATCTGTCCGGTAACACCCACTGCATCGACAGAGAATTCTGCTGTTACTTCTTTTACAGCAGCTTTAACTGTATTGATGATTGTCTGAGGATCCTGAATTCTTTCGAAATCCTTACCTTTAATGAAGCTGTCGTTGTTACGTGTGCAGGTGTTTAATATTCTTTTTTCTTCTGTGTCAAGCACAAGGGCTGTAACCGTGGTTGTGCCTATATCAATTCCTAAAATTTTCATATAATCAGCATTCTACTGCAGTTGATGCAGGGTCAAGACGACGGATGATATCCTGCTGAATTGCAGGAGACAAATCGAGGAAATTAACAAATGTGCCATGGATTCTCATAATATACACACCACTCGGAGCATATTTTGCAGGCTCTGCAAGAACCTTTCTGAGAATTTCAGCAGTTGTAACATTCACATAGAGATAGAATGGTGAAACGCCATCCTTAAGAGGGTTGAAGAATAATGGTTCAATGATTTTGTTTCTGAATTCCACGCCCTTGCCCTCATAGTCGGAGGCTGTGAAATATTTAGGGTCAATGCCGAAGTGTGAAGCATAGCCGCCACACATCTTTTCAAAAGGAAGCTTCATAAGGCTGAGCGTTCTGAAGCCTAAGCCGTTCTGAGCCTCGCCGTAAAGTGGGTCAACACCGTAGTTGAGCATATCTCTTGATTTTCTTCCACAAGGGAGAGCACCAACCCAATAACCATATGTAAGGTGTGTGGATGGTGTGGAGAAATCGGGACGGAAATTGTTGCCGAGATAATTCTTCTTAGCTCTTACCATGTCGGCAATTCTGGATGTGATTTCTGAAGTTTCCTTATCAACAATATCAATATTGTTACCGAATTTCGGAGCAGAAAGAAGGAATTCGCGAAGCTCCTCGTAGCCCTCGAAATTTACTTTGAGAGCCTCAAGGAGTGTCTGTGCATCCTGTGGACGCTCCTGAAGAAGCTTGTCAATAGCAACAAAGGAGTCTGCAACAACACTTGTGCCGTGGATGAGACATCCGCTTCCGTTATATTTTGTGCCCTGATTAGCTGTGTCACGAACATCGTAGCCTGAATTGATGCCACCCATAACGGTGCTTAAAAATGGCACCGGAAGGTGGGAGATGGCTGTGGATGCGCCGTTGGCAGCATCAATCATGGCATCGCAGTAGAACTGTGCATTTTTGTAGAAGCGCTCACGGATATTTTTAAGTGCTGAAAGAGCATCTGTCTTCTCGCACACGGTGCCGATTTCCTCACCTGTGATGAGTGAAAGACCATCATTGAGAGTCAGCTCAAGAATTTTGCCAAGATTAAACCAACTGTTTGTGGTGTTTGCATTATCCTTGCCCATAATCAGAGGCTCCTGACAGCCGGCAATGGAGGTATCAGGCACATCATGAAGGTCAATCCCTGCCAAGGGAAGCACCTTGAAAAGTGAATCATCATTGAAAAGAGATGGTGTGAGACAGCCAGGTGTGAAGAAGAATCTTCCAAGCTCCTCGTAAAGCTTTTGTGGTGTGTTTTTGTGAAGCTTTACAGAAAGGATGGGCTGAGGCAGATTCATATCATAGTATGCATCAAGAAGAGCATAGGTGGATGGATTTGTAAGGTCATTTCCTTCCACATCTCTGCCACTGACAATAAGGTTCTGTGAGATAGCCCAGCTCCTGTCACCAACGTTGAAGAACACAAGAAAATGCTTGAAGAGGGCAGCAGCCTCATCTCTTGAAAGATTGTCAGCAGCCCTGTAGGGCTCAAAGATTCTGTCTGCATTACCCACGGAAAAAGCAAATGGGTTGGGGGCCTGCTCAAGGCACATTGTCTGCCATAGGAGAATGTAGCTCTGTATTGCTTCAAATAAGGTTTCGGCGCCATTGAAGGGTACTTTATCAAGAGTGCTTGAGAGAAGTGCAAGCTGTTCTTTTCTCTCGCCCTCGGCTGATTTCAGCTGCTCATCGGCAATAGCTTTGTATCTTTTTGCAAGAATAAGCACACAATCAAGCGCAATCTCCATTGCCTTGTAGTTTTCTTTTTGCTCGTCTGATGCAGTGTCTTTCTTGGTACCGATATCCTCAAGCATAGCCTTTATACCGTGCTTGAGTGCGTAACGCATATCGGGGATAAGGTGACCTGTAACCTGCTCAATGAAATATGCAACCTCTCCTGTGTGTTTTTCACAGGAGGCATAGACCTTTGAAAGTGCTTTGATATAGGCACTTTCCTTGTCGAGCTCTCTTAATGCATTGATTCTTTCAGCAGAGAATTCTTCAGTGGGGTCGATATCGTTATAAACAGCTGTGGGATCACAGTAGCCTGCAAAGGTTTCCACTCTGAAGGATGGATTGATGAGTGCATAGCTTCTTGCAAAGGCGTCACGCTGTGTGCCTGCAAAAATTGCATTGTCACTGATTGAAAGGGGGAGCACCTTGATTGCTTCGCGAAATTTCTCTGCAGCCCTGAGCATGGGTGGGAGTGTGCTGTATTTTGAGTCAGCTTTCTGCTCCTCTTCCTTTATGATAAACCAACCCTCAAGGTGGTTGATTGCTCTTTCTTCCTTGAATAATTTATTAGCCATTTTTGTGGCTGCTTCAGGAGTGTATTTATACATAAAATCACCTCATGTGTTAATAAGCGTTAAATCTGCATTTGTTATTGCAGATGCAAGTTTTTTAATGTCATTATCAGTAACAAAACCGTCTGTCACTGTGTATTCCATACCGGCTTTAATGTATTTTTCTTTGCCGAATTCGTGGTAGGGAAGAATTTCAAAATTTAATTCACCCAAGGCTTCCTTTCGAAGCCTTGTGAAGAATTCAAGAAAACCCTTTGTGTCGTCTTCACTGCAATTGAAATAGTGCACAAGAGGGATTCTCACCAATAAGGGCTTTCCGGTTTTTGCTCTGAAAAGAAGATTTTCTTCAATAGTGGAAATTTCACCATGATAAATTTCCTTCAGCCTGTTGTTGGATGGTGTTTTGTAATCTGCGATAACATAGTCAGCAGCATCAAGCAAATCCTCGCAATTTGGGAGAGAAGCATTTGTTTCAATGCAGGTGGATATTCCCTCAGCTTTAAGACGATTGATTGCCTTGAGTACAGCTTCTTTCTGAAGAGAAGCCTCACCACCCGTGAAGGTGACACCGCCTGCGTCAATGAATATGAGCTTTGATGATACAGCCTCTGCAACAAGCTCATCAACTGTGATTTTTGTGCTGCTGTCGCATTGTGAAAGTCCTTCAGGATTTGCACACCAGGGGCAGTGCATATTGCACCCTGAAAGGTGGTAAACAAGCCTGTTTCCCGGGCCGTCCTGAGAATAGTTGAAGCCCTTTTGGAATATGAAAAGAGAGTCGTCGTGCACGCAATTCACCACCTTGAATTTTATTCTTTTATTTTACACTAAAATCGCTTGCTCTTGCAATTGTAAAATGATATAAAAATCCGTATATAAAATAGGAATATTATACAATATTAAATTAAATATAATATTGAACATTATGGTTGATTTGTGATATAATAAAATGAAATTTTATGCGATTGAGAAAGGAGTGGTGTTGTGCCGGATAAATTTATTCTTCATTCAGATTATCAGCCCACAGGTGACCAGCCTGAGGCTATTGAAAAGCTTGTGGATGGTGTTAATAAGGGCTATATGGAGCAGACACTTTTAGGTGTTACGGGCTCAGGTAAAACCTTCACTATGGCAAATGTTATTGCACAGCTTAACAGACCCACTCTTGTTCTTGCCCACAATAAAACACTTGCTGCTCAGCTATGCTCGGAATTTAAAGAATTCTTCCCCGAAAATGCTGTGGAATATTTTGTTTCCTACTACGACTATTATCAACCCGAGGCGTATATTCCCACAACGGATACCTATATTGAAAAGGATAGCGCTGTCAACGACGAAATAGATAAGCTTCGTCACTCTGCGACCTCTGCCTTGTCGGAGAGAAGAGATGTAATAATAGTTGCCAGTGTGTCTTGTATTTATACTCTTGGTGACCCTATTGATTATAGAAGCATGGTTATCTCTCTTCGTACGGGAATGCAGAAGGACAGAGATGAGCTTATTAAAAAGCTCATTGAGATTCAATATGAACGCAATGACATCAGCTTCACACGAAACAAATTCCGTGTGAAGGGAGACACTGTTGAGATTTTCCCCGTTTATTCCTCCGATGTTGCATACAGAATTGAATTTTTCGGTGATGAAATTGACCGTATTCTTGAGCTGAATCCTCTCACTGGTGAGGTGCTTTGCACACGCTCTCATGTGGCAATTTACCCGGCATCGCACTATGTTGTGGAGCAGGATAAAATGGAGAAGGCTCTTGAAAATATCTACAACGAAATGCAGAATAGGGTGGAGGAGTTCACCTCGCAGGGTAAGCTTCTTGAGGCACAGAGGATTCAGCAAAGAACACTCTATGATATGGAGATGCTTCGTGAAACCGGCTTCTGCAAGGGTATCGAAAACTATTCACGGGTAATGTCGGGCAGAGAGCCGGGCACTGCACCATACACCCTTCTTGATTATTTTCCTGATGATTTCGTTCTTTTTGTGGATGAGTCTCACGTTACTCTTCCTCAGGTCAGGGGAATGTTTGGTGGTGACCGTTCCCGTAAAGAAAGTCTTGTGGAATTCGGTTTCCGTCTTCCGTCGGCTTATGACAACAGACCCTTGAAATTCGATGAGTTTTATGGTAAAACCCATCAGAAAATATTCGTCAGTGCCACTCCGGGTGACCTGGAAAAAGAGAAAAGCACACAGATTGCCGAGCAGGTTATAAGACCAACGGGACTTCTTGATCCGGAGGTTTCTGTCAGACCTACTCAGGGGCAGATAGATGACCTTATTTCAGAGATTAACCTCCGTGTTGAAAGAAAAGAGAGAGTCCTCGTGACCACCCTTACACGAAAGATGGCAGAGGATCTTACAGATTATCTGAGTGATTACGGAATCAAAGTAAAATATATGCACTTTGATGTTGACACAATCGAGCGAATGGAGTTAATCAGGGATTTGCGACTTGGTGAATTCGATGTTCTTGTGGGCATCAACCTTCTGCGTGAGGGTCTTGATATTCCTGAGGTTTCCCTTGTTGCTATTCTGGATGCAGATAAGGAAGGCTTTCTGCGAAGTGAAACCTCACTTATTCAGACCATAGGCAGAGCTGCACGAAATTCAGCAGGTCAGGTTATTATGTATGCTGACAGTGTGACACGCTCAATGGAAAGTGCCATTGAGGAGACCTATCGACGACGTGAAAAGCAGATGAAGTATAATGAGGCGCACGGTATTACTCCACAGACAATCCGAAAGGATGTGCGTGAGATTCTTGAAATCAGCTCCAAGGATAATGTTCAGGAGAAGATTGCCAAAAAGAGACTTTCTGCAAAGGAAAAGGGTGAGCTTATTGAAAGACTCACCAAGGAAATGAAGGCGGCAGCAAAGCTTCTTGAATTCGAGCATGCTGCGTATTTAAGGGACCAAATAGCAAAACTAAAAGGTGAAAAATAATTCATGGAAAAAAACATAACCGTAAAGGGTGCAAGAGAGCACAATCTTAAAAATGTGAGCGTGGAAATCCCAAGGGATAGTCTTACCGTGTTTACGGGACTTTCAGGCTCAGGAAAATCCTCTCTTGCCTTTGACACAATTTACGCCGAGGGACAAAGACGCTATATGGAAAGTCTCTCGTCCTATGCCCGTCAGTTTTTGGGCATAATGGAAAAGCCCGATGTTGATAGCATCGATGGGCTTTCTCCAGCTATATCCATAGACCAGAAAACCACATCCAAGAACCCTCGTTCAACGGTGGGCACGGTAACGGAAATCTATGATTATCTGAGGCTTTTGTATGCCCGTGTGGGTGTGCCTCATTGTCCTATTTGTGGCAAGGAAATTCAGAAGCAATCCATAGATCAGGTTGTGGATAAGGTGAAGGCTCTTCCCGAGGGCACGAGATTTCAGATTCTTGCACCCATTGCTAAGGGTAAAAAGGGTGAATTTCAGAAGGAATTTCAGAGTGCCCAGAAATCAGGCTTTTCAAGAGTGCGTGTGGATGGTATTGTATATGACTTGTCGGAGAGCATAAAGCTCGAAAAGAATATAAAGCACAATATCGAAATTATAGTCGACCGTCTTATAATGAAGGATGGCATATCCTCCCGTCTTGCCGATTCGCTTGAAACAGCATTTTCCCTGACATCGGGCACAGCTGTGGTTGATGTTGTTGATGGTGAGGAAATTCTCTTCTCACAGAATTTTGCATGTCCTGAGCATGGCTCTTGTATGGATGAATTAGAGCCACGTCTCTTCTCCTTCAATAACCCATTCGGTGCGTGTCCAACCTGCTCAGGTCTGAGTGTTTTTATGAGAGTCAGCGAGGATTTGGTTGTACCTGATAAATCTCTTTCGTTGAATCAGGGTGCAATAAAGGGTAGCGGCTGGTCGAAAACGGAAACAAGCACCATTGCAGGGATGTACTTTAATGCCCTTGCAGAAAAATATAGCTTCTCTCTTGACACTCCCTTCCGCGAGCTTTCCAAGCAAGCACAGGACGCCATCTTCTATGGCACAAAGGGCGAGAGAATCAAAATGATTCGTCAGAATGAGTACGGAAGTGGTACTTATATGACAGAGTTCGAGGGTGTTATAAATAATCTTGAAAGACGATACAAGGAGACCACGTCCGACTGGTCACGCAAGGATATTGAGCAATATATGACGCAATGTCCTTGCCCTGATTGTAATGGGGCAAGACTCAAGCCGGGACCTCTTGCGGTTACCGTGGGAGGGAAGAATATCAAGGAATTCACAGATATGTCAATCCGTGATGAGCTTGATTTTGTTGATAATCTTAAGCTTTCAGAGAAGGATAGTATCATCGGCAGCCAGATTCTCAAGGAGATACGCTCAAGACTTGCCTTTCTCTGTAATGTGGGTCTTGATTATCTCACTCTTTCAAGAAATTCAGGCACACTTTCAGGTGGAGAAAGTCAGAGAATCCGTCTTGCAACACAGATAGGCTCCTCTCTGATGGGTGTTCTGTATATTCTTGATGAGCCAAGCATAGGACTCCACCAGCGTGATAATGAGAAGCTCCTCAAATCACTCAAGGAGCTTCGTGACCTTGGCAATACCCTCATTGTTGTTGAGCATGATGAGGATACAATGAGAGAAGCCGACTATATTGTTGATGTGGGTCCCGGTGCAGGTGTTCACGGTGGTGAAATTGTTTTTGAAGGCACTGTGGATGAAATCAAAAAGTGCGATTCCTCTCTCACAGGTCAATATCTTTCCGGCAAGAAGAAAATAGCTGTGCCTGAAAGTAGAAGAAGCGGCAACGGGAAGTATCTTGAAATAAAAGGTGCCGGACAGAATAACCTTAAAAATATAGATGTTAAGATTCCTTTAGGTAAGCTTGTTGCAATAACAGGTGTTTCCGGTTCGGGTAAATCATCTCTTATCAATGAGATTCTCTATAAGAAGCTTGCCACAGAGCTTAACGGTGCAAGAAAGTTCCCCGGTAAGCACGATGCAATTCTCGGCATGGAAAATCTTGATAAGGTTATTGATATTGACCAGTCACCAATCGGCAGAACTCCCCGTTCAAACACAGCCACATACACAGGTGTTTTCAGTGACATCAGAACACTTTTTGCCCAGACTGCAGATGCAAAGGCGAAGGGCTATGACGCAGGTCGCTTCTCTTTTAATGTGAAGGGTGGCAGATGCGAAGCCTGCGAGGGTGACGGTATCATCAAAATTGAAATGAACTTTCTTTCCGATGTTTATGTGCCCTGTGAGGTTTGCCGAGGTGCGAGATATAACAGAGAAACTCTTGATGTTAAATATAAGGGCAAAAGCATAAGCGATGTGCTCAATATGACTGTTGAAGAGGCGGCAGCCTTCTTTGAGAATATTCCGAAAATACGAAATAAGCTGCAGACTATTTTTGATGTCGGTTTAGGCTACATCACTCTCGGACAATCCGCAACCACACTTTCAGGTGGTGAAGCGCAGAGAGTAAAGCTTGCAACGGAGCTTTCGAAGCAATCAACAGGTAAAACTATATATATTCTCGATGAGCCGACAACGGGCCTTCACACAGCCGATGTAAAAAAACTTATTGAGGTGCTCAATAAATTGGTAGAAGCCAATAACTCTGTTATTGTTATTGAGCATAATCTTGATGTTATCAAAACAGCAGATTATATTATTGATCTTGGACCCGAAGGTGGCAATGGTGGTGGCGAAATCGTTGCCGAAGGCACTCCTGAGGATGTGGCAATGGTCGAGGGCTCATATACAGGCAGGTATCTTAAGCCTTTGTTGTGATTTGTTGACTTAATTCCGAAAAGGTAGTATAATCGAAAATAATTTTTTCTGTTAGGAGAGAGACTATGAAATCAAATGAAAGTATTCCTAATTTTGATGTTAAGGTCAGAGAATATACCAACTATGCATTGAAGAGCATAAAAAATGTTTGTAAAGCATTCGGTCCACGCCCTGTTGGAAGTGAGGCTGAAAAGCAGGCACAGGAGTATATGCAGGCAGACCTTGCCAAGTGGTGCGATGATGTTAAGCGTGAGGAGTATAAGTGCAGTGACAAGGCGTTTATGGCTTGGGTGCCGATCGGTGCGACGCTTCTCATTCTCAATGCAATTTTCTTCACACTTGGCTTGAGTGCAATTGCCTTCGGCTGTGCTGCATTGGCACTTTTCTTCGTGCTTGGTGAGTTTATTTTCTACAAGCCGGTTCTTGATGTCTTTTTCAAGAAAAAAACAAGTGGTAATGTTTATGGCGTGAGAAAGGCATCCGGTGAAGCAAAGAAGAGAATCATCTTCTCAGGTCACACCGACTCAGCCTTTGAATGGACATATACATATAAGGGTGGAAGACCGGTTGTTGTAACAATCATCGGCGTTGCTGTTGTCAGCATTCTTCTCGGCCTTGGTGCGAATATCTATGCAATGATTAATTTCGGTGGGGCATTCGGTTCAATTGTTTGGAGCACAGAGGGTAACTGGGTATTGAGAATTCTTGCAATTGTAATGTATCTCACAATTCCGGTGCTCGTAATGGCACTTAAATTCTGTAACTATAAGCTCCCTGTTATGGGTGCTAACGACGACCTTTCAGGCTGCTTCGTAAGCTGTGCAGTTGCAAAATTCCTCAGTGATAACAATATCCGTTTTGAAAACACAGAGGTCGCTGTGCTTTGCGCAGGTGGTGAGGAAGCAGGTCTTCGTGGCTCAAAGGCGTTTGCAAAGGCAAATAAGGAAATGCTCACCGATGGCGTTGAGACAGTTTTCATAAGCCTTGACACAATCCGTGAGCCGGAGTTTATGAAGATTTATGAAAAGGATATGACAGGTGTTGTGAAGAACGATCGCCGTGTTGCAGAGCTTTTACAGCAGGCAGCAAGGAATGTTGGTGTTGATGTGCCGATCGGTGTTATTGAGCTTGGTGCAACAGATGCTGCTGCAATGTCCCAGGCAGGTGTGCCTGCCGCTGCTCTCACAGCAATGGACCCAACCCCTGCAAAATATTATCACACAAGACTTGACACTGCAGATAATCTTTCTGCACAGGCAATTGACCTTGGCGTTAAGATTGCTCTTGAAACAGCATTTCTTTACGATGAAAAGGGTATATAACAAAGTGCGATTTTAACGAAGGAAAAAGACTACAAGCAATTTTAATGCTTGTAGTCTTTGATTTTGTGTCACTTGTTTTATTCAGGTCTTGTGTGCTTGAATTTATCTTTTTTTAGCGTGTAGTTGCCGCTTTTTAGCTCCTCCACGAGCTCCTGTGGTGTTGTGATTTTCTTTTCAAAGTAAACACCACCGTGTCCTGCATCCTCCGGTTCGTGGAAATCTGAGCCTGAGGTTACGATTGACTTGTTGTGGTATTTTGCCCATTGCTCTGCCATTGGGTTGCAGGAATAGTGGCGTGGGTTTCCGTTAAAGATTTCGTATCCGTCAAGAATTTTCCAATCAGTAACAAGTGAATTTCTTCTGAATGGGTGTGCCTGCAAAAAGAGGATGCCGTTTTCGTGGGCAAGCTGTGAGAATTTCTTTGCACCCATTGCCATTAAATCACCGTGTGAGCGTAAAAATTCTTCGGTGATACCATAAACAAGATAATCATTTGGGTTATCATAGAAATGAATTTCCATCGCCATAATAACAGCGAGTTCATCTCCCGCAGCTTCCTTCACAGCCTTGTAGCCTGTGAGAAAATGGTCAATCTTTTTGTCCCAGGGGGCGTCTCCAAGTCCTCTTTGGGTAAAAGTGTCGGAATTCATGTGGTCTGTGAGAACAATTCCTGCATATTCTGTGTTCTTGTAAAGGGCAATAAAATCCTTTGCCTTTGTGGGGGAACAGGTTGAAACCTCACTTACATGGGCGTGCATTTCATATAAATATGACATTCAACATTAACTCTTTTCTTGAAATTTATAATGCAATTATAAATCAAAGAAATGCATTTGTCCATAATACTATTGCGATTTTTAATTTAAAATGATATACTTTTTTAATGATTTACAAAAATGAATGACACATCATTCAGGAGGTATTTTTATGAAACAGTTAAAGGCAGCAGTTATCGGTGTGGGTGGCATTTCAAATGAGCACATCAATGGCTATATTAAAAATCCGGATGTTGAATTATATGCATTTTGCGATATAAATGAAGCTCAGCTAAAGAAAATGGCAGAGAAATATGGGATCCCTCAGGAGCGTTGCTTCCTTGATAAGGATGAAATGCTTGCAAAGCTTCCTGAAATTGATATTGTCAGTGTCTGCACATGGAATGCAGCACATGCAGAGTGCACAATTGCAGCTCTTAATGCAGGTAAGGATGTTATTTGCGAGAAGCCGATGGCAATGAACACTCAGGAAGCAGAAAAGATGCTTGAAGCAGCAAAGGCTAACGGAAGACATCTTCAGATTGGTTTTGTAAGACGCTATGGTAACGATGCAGATGTTATGCGTGACTTTATTGATTCAGGCAAATTCGGTGATATCTACTATGCGAAGGCAACATATCTTCGCAGAAACGGTAACCCCGGTGGCTGGTTCGGTGACAAATCCCGTTCAGGTGGTGGTCCGCTTATTGACCTTGGCGTTCATGTTATTGACCTTTCAAGATATCTCTGTGGCAATCCGAAGCCGGTTTCTGTTTATGGTGCAACCTTCCAGAAGCTCTTTAACCGTCCTGATATCAAGGTTGGTAAGGGTTATCAGTCAGTTTCTGCAGGTGAAGAGGATATCTGCGATGTGGAGGACCTTGCAACAGCACTCATCCGTTTTGATAATGGTCTTGTGCTTTCTGTTGAAGCAAGCTTCTCTCTTAATATCAAGAATGGCGAGGGCAACATTCAGTTCTTTGGCACAAAGGCGGGTGCAAAGCTTGATCCACAGGTTGAAATCTTCACTCAGGAAAACGGATACCTTGTTGATATGAGCTTCAATAACGATACAAGCCTTTCTTTTGATGGTCTTTTCTGCAGAGAAATCAATCACTTTGTTGATTGTGTTCTCAATGGTGTGCCTTGTATTGCTCCTGCGGAGGATGGCGTTGAGATTATGAAGATTCTCGATGCTGTTTATGAATCAGCCCGTACAGGTCACGAGGTTGTAATTGGCTGATGAGGAAAGCTAAGCTGACAGCCTTCTGTGGTATGATGACAGCGCTGGGTGTTGTGCTCATGGCGTTTGTGACAGTGATTCCCGTGCTGATGTATGTGCTGCCTGTTGTGACGGGCATAATTGTCCTTCTTGTTTGTGATGTTGGCAGCAAAAGGTGGGCGTGGGGTGTGTTTTTTGCAACCTCGGTGCTTTCATTCGTTTTGCTTACGGATAAGGAATCGGTGCTTATATACATTCTCTTTTTCGGTTATTATCCGCTTGTAAGAGAACGGTTGTCACAGCTTCCCAAGGCTGTTTTCGTAATTTTAAAATTTCTTATGTTCAATTGTGCTGCAATTCTCACGGGTGTTGCAGGCGTGTGGCTCTTCGGCGTGCCAAAGGAGGAGTACAGTGAATTCGGAAAACTGACAATTCCGCTTCTACTCGGTCTTGCCAACGTGGTTTTTATTCTCTATGACAGAATACTTGTTAAATATAAAATAGTTTTTGATGTCATATCATCAAAGCTCAGAAAAACTTTGAGGTGAAATGGTGTATGGATAGGGGTGCAGATATAAAGCTTCTTTCAAAGCACAGGGGTGCAATAATGGGTGTGGCAATTATTATGATTTTGCTGTGCCACAGCACACTTGTTTTTGATGGTGTGAGTGGAATCGTTTACGACTCTGCAAGAAGATTTTTGCAAATTGGCGTTGATATTTTTCTTTTTGTTTCCGGTCTTGGCTGTTGCTTCTCTTTAAATAAAAACAGCAAGCTTTTCGGCTTTTATTTCAAGCGTGGAATAAAAATTCTTGTTCCGTATTGTCTTGTGCTTGCTATATGGGCTTTGGTGCAGCCATTGATACATATTGAAACGGGTATTGTGGGCTTCGTTTACAAATATTCACTTGCTACATTCTTTCTTCGTGGTGAATTAAGCTCCTGGTATGTGGCTGCAATTCTTGTTTTGTATATGGCAGCACCATTCAATTACATGGTGCTCAAAAGAAGCAAAAAGCTGTTTTGCGTAATGACTGGTGCATCGTTACTCGTAGCTGTCGGGTTAGCTCTTATTCTCGGTAACCTTGGCGATGGTGAAATAGTGCGGGTTGCTAAGGTTATTGTTGATGTTTTTGTTGTGCGTGTGCCTGTTTTCTGTGTGGGTATGCTTCTGGGCGATGAGCTTTATAACGGCAAAGAAAGAAGCGTTTCCTATAAGGTTGTAGCTTTAATATTTGCTTTGTTCATAGCATTGTTTGCTTTAAACGATATAGTCTTTCCGGGTGAAAAATGGGTATTCGGACAGTGGTTTATAAACAGATTCCTTTATCAGTTTGGTGCAGTTTGTATTGCGCTTTTACTTGGGGGATTTTTTGAAAGAATCGCAAGGCGCAGAATATACAGCTTCTTTGTTGGTGCAGGTGCAGTTACCTTTGAGCTTTATCTCATTCACGAAAAGGTGCTCATGTTTACAGATGAATATATTGCAAAGCTTTTCAGCACTGAGCTTGCAGGCAGCATTGCTTCAAATGCTTGTGCAATAGCTATTGCTGTTGTAGCAGCTTTGCTTATTCATAAGCTAGCTCAAAAGCTGACCTCAAAAATTCAATCAATGATAAAAAGAAAACAATAAAAAGCACAGCGGCAGGTGAGTCTTGTGAAAAGGACAACATACCTGCCGCTTTCATTTTTGTAAAAATAGTGAATTTTTTAACGAATTCCGTTGACAAACTATATTATTATTTTTATAATTATTATGAATAAATTTATGGAATCGGAGGGATTCTTATGCAGAAAAAGACAGTTGCACTTACAGGCTCATCAGGCACCATGGGTTTTCAGGGCTTCCTGGAGCTGTATGCAAGAAAAAATGAATTCAATATTGTTGTCCTCAATAGAGACAGCAAAAAGAACCGTGAAAAGTTTGCGCAGTACGAGAACGATCCTGCTGTAAGATTTGTTTGGGGTGACCTTACAAATTACGAGGATGTTCTTGATATGGTAACAGGTGCTGACTATGTTCTCCATGTTGGTGGCATGGTTTCTCCTGCTGCTGACTACTATCCTGTTAAAACACAGAAAACAAATGTTACTGCAGCACAGAATATTGTAAAAGCTGTCAAGGCACAGCCCGATCCGGATGCTGTTAAGGTTGTTTACATAGGCACAGTTGCTGAAACAGGCGACAGAAATGCTCCTATTCACTGGGGCAGAACAGGTGACCCTCTCAAGGTTTCTGTTTATGACCACTATGCAATCAGCAAGATTAAGGCTGAGGCTGTTTTTGCCGAGTCAGGTCTTAAGCATTGGGTATCTCTCCGTCAGTCAGGTATTCTTTATCCTGCGATTCTTAAAAATCTTGAGCCTATTATGTACCATGTTCCGATCAATGGTATGCTTGAATGGGCAACAGTTGAGGACTCAGGTCGTCTTCTTGCAAATGTTTGCGGCGATGATATTCCTGAGGAGTTCTGGAGACGCTTCTATAACATCGGTTCAGGTGAAGAGTACAGAATCACAAACTATGAGTTTGAGGAGCTCCTTCTCGGCACACTGGGTCTCGGCTCACCAAAGAAGCTCTTTGACCCACACTGGTTCACAACCCGTAACTTCCACGGTCAGTGGTATTACGATGGTGATGAGCTTGAGAAATATTGTCATTTCCGTGCAAATATTCCTGTTAAGGACTATTTCAAGAGCATGATGAACAATGTTGAGTCATATTACAAGCTTGCATTCCTTGCAAAGCCATTTGCTCCAATCCTTAAGAAGCTTTGGATGAAGAAGATTGCTGAAACTCCTGAGTATGGTACACTCTGGTGGGCTGAAAACAAGGTTGATGTCAGAATGACAGCTTACTATGGCAGCATGGAGGAATATGAAGCTCTTCCGAGAAGCTGGAAGGATTTTGAAATCATAATCCCTGCAAAGCAGACAACTGCACCTGATGTTAAGGTTCTTGACCACGGTTACGATGAATCAAAGCCATTTGATTCTCTTACTCTTGAAGACCTTCAGAAGGCAGCTGAGTTCAGAGGTGGTAAGTGTCTCGCAACAGAAATTGTTGATATGTACACACCTGTTAAATGGGTAAGTGCAAGAGGCAATGAGTTCGAGATGTCACCTAACCTTGTTCTCAAGGGTGGTCACTGGTGCCCTGCAGAGCTTCCATGGCCATGGAAATATGATGAGGAAGCAAGAATCAATCCTTTCTTTGCTCAGGTTTGGGACCGTGAAGGTGAAGATAATGTTTATGGTCCTGAAATCTTTGATAACTTTAAGGAGAAGGTGACAGAATGAAAGTCTTTATGATTGGTGGTACAGGTCTTCTTGGCTGTGAGGCTGCACGTATATTCATTGAAAGAGGTCATGAGGTAACAAGTGTTGCTCTTCCTCCACTTCCGGAAGGAGCACCAATTCCCGAGGAAATGAAAATCGAATTCTGCAACATCTATGAAAAGTCCGATGACGAAATCCGTGAGATGTTGAAGGGTCAGGATTGCTTCGTTTTCGCAGCAGGCATTGATGAAAGAGTTGAATTTCCTGCTCCTGTTTACGATGCATATTACAAGTATAACATTGCTCCTCTTGAGAGAATTCTTCCTCTCTGTAAAGAGGTTGGCGTTAAGAGTGCTGTTATTCTCGGCTCATATTTTGCATATCTTGCAAAGGAAAAGCCGGAGATGAAGCTCACAGAAAAGCATCCATACATCAGAAGCCGTATCGACCAGGAGAATGTTGCTTTCTCGTTTGCTGATGAAAGCTTCGATGTTGCTGTGCTCGAGCTTCCATACATTTTTGGAACACAGCCGGGCAGAAAGCCTGTGTGGGTTATTCTTATTGAGCAGATTAAGAGAATGGATAAGCTTCCATTTACAATGTACCCGGGTGGTGGCACAGCAATGCTTACAGTCCGTCAGGTTGGTGAGGTTATTGTTGGCGCTGCCGAAAAGTCAAAGGGCGCAACTGCATGGCCAATCTCCATGTATAACCTTACATGGAAGGAGTTTCTCAAGATTGTTTATGCAGCTCGTGGCATGGGCGAAAACAGAAAGATTATCTCTGTTGCTCCGTGGATGATGAGAATGGGTCTCGGCGGTGTCAAGAAGGAATATGCTGAAAAAGGTATCGAAAGTGGTATCGATGTTGACGGACTTGCAGATATTATGGATGTAAACCTTTTCATTCCGGACCGTTTCTCAAAGGAGCTTGGTGCAACTGATGATGATATCAAAGCAGCAATCTTTGATTCAATTAAGGTTTCACAGGCTGTTTTCGACGGTAAGGTTGAGCTTCTTGGTATGAAAGGCGAGTAATTATGAGCGATAAAATCAGTTTGGTTACGGGTGCCACAGGTCATATCGGCTATGCTCTTCTCAAAGAGCTTGTTGACAGTGGTGAAAAGGTAAGAATTCTCATAAGAAAGGATTCCAGACAGTTCGACGGTATTGATTGTGAAAAGGTTTATGGTGATGTTACAGACTTGGACCAGCTCCGTGCAGCCTTTGAGGGCGTGGATGTTGTTTATCACCTTGCAGGTATCATTGATATCAATGCAGACCAAGAGGATATGATCTGGAACGTTAATGTTGGCGGCACAAAAAATGTTGTGCAGGCTTGCGAGGAAAAGGGTGTTCGTCGTCTCGTTTATGCATCCTCTGTTGATGCTTTTGAGCCTCTTCCTGACAACCAGGTTATGAGAGAGATTGATAACTTCCCCGTAGATAATCTTGAGGGTACCTACGCAAAAACAAAAGCAACTGCAACACAGTTTGTGCTTGATGAGGTAAGAGCGGGCAGAATTGATGCTGTTGTTACACATCCGGGCGCTTGTATAGGGCCTTATGATTTCAAAAAATCAAATGTTGGTGAAATGGTAAGAATGTTCATTAACGGCTTTTTCCCTGTAACACTCACATTCGGTGCTTATAACTTTGTTGATATCCGTGATGTTGCTCACGGAATGTATATGGCTGCAAAGCAGGGTGGCAAGGGAGAGTGCTATATCCTTTGTGGTGAGCAGATTTCCGTTGCAGACTTTATTGCAGCAACAGCAAAGGCTTGTGGCAAGAAGGCTCCTAAGATTCCTCTTTCTTACGGGTTCGCAAAGCTTGTTGCACCTGCAGCAGAGGTTTTCTACAAGGTTGCAAAGAAAACTCCTCTTTTCACCAGATATTCAATCCGTAAGCTTATGTCCAACTGCAACTTCTCAATAGAGAAGGCAAGAGCAGAGCTTGATTACAACCCAATGACGGTTGAACAGTCTGTTCAGGATATGGTTGATTGGATTAAAGAATATGAGAAATAAAAAAATTGAGAGTGTGGCGACACACTCTCTTTTTTTATGTTTCTTTTGAAATTTCAGGAAAAATGTGTTATAATGCCTTCATAATCAATTTCGAGGTGGTCTTATGAAAAAAGCACTTAAGATAGCAGGTGGGATTTTTGGCGGTCTCGTCAGCATTTTGCTTATTTTCAGTATTGTGACAGGCTATATAGCATATCCCTTCAGTCTTGTGAAAAAAAGCTTTGATTGCGAATATGAAATAGAGAATAATATAAAGGAGCTCACGGAGGCCTTATATAACGATTCACGATATAAAACAGGATGGTTTAACTACTATGGCTTGAAATACTCAACAAATCACTATTTTAAGGGAACCATCACATATTTTAATGGTATCAAGAAGCTTTCCGAGGATTTCTTCCTCGAGCCTGCAGAAAATGGTACATTCTATTCATTTATAGACGGCTTTCTTGATGGAAAAAAGGCAAATGCCCTTTGCGATATCCGTTTTGAATGTCTGGGTGATGAAGAAGGCGAGCTTGTTTTTTATGGGCTTTCTGTTTTCAACAGAGATATTCCTGAAAATGAGGTGTTCATAGAATCCGAATCACACAAGCTGGGGATAGATTTGCATTGGGGTGGTGCTTTAAGCTACCTTGAAGCTTATAATGAAAATGTTCAGGCTGTTATGGTGGATGGTAAAATCAAGGTAGATTCCAATGCAGCCGAAAGATATTCAGCTGAAGCCGTCAGTGACCATGTAAATCTCATTAACCGTAACGATACAGGCAGACTTGTTCAGCAGTCCTATTATGGCACAATTGATTATGATTACGGTGTGTTTATGGAGAATAATTGGCGTTATAATCCGGTGCAAGGTGGCAATCAGTTTAACGATGCAAGCAAAATTGTTGATTTAAAAATAACAGACACATCTGTTTATGTTAAATGCAGGCCGCTTGATTGGGCGAAGGAAAAGGAGTTTATCACACCCTCATATATGGAGGCAACATATTCCTTTGAGGGCGAGCTTGTTCACGCAAGCTGCAGATTTGTTGATTTTTCAGGTCTCCCTGAAGACACCACAACACAGGAGATACCTGCCTTCTATTGCATTGAGCCACTTAACAGATTTGTTTATTACGAAGGGGATAAGCCCTGGAGTGACGAGCCGTTGTCCGTCAAGGATGACTTGATTTTCTGGCCCGATGCGAATTATCCCAAGTTTTATTCTCAGGAGCATTGGTCAGCCTTTACAGGTGAGTTTGAAGATAGCTTCGGTATAGGTCTTTATGTGCCCGGTGAAACAGAGTTTCTCACAGGCGTGTACCGCAGAGGTGAAACTGTAAACGAAGACCCATCAAGGGATGATCCAACATCATACATTGCTGTTACAAAATGGCATAATTTCAAAAGCTATGAACCCTATTCCTATGAGTTTTATCTGGCTACAGGCACAAGTGATGAAATACGAACAGATTTTAAATTACTGGAGCAATAAGGGGTAGTAAATATGAAAAAGAAAATAATAATATCAGTTGTTGCACTTCTGCTTGTGGGCGCTGTGGTGACACTCGCTGTATTGCCAAAGGGCATATATTTTGGTGGCGCATCTGCAGATTTTACAATTGACCTTTCGGACAGAAAGGGTATCGCATCAAATGTTGTAAGTAATAATAATATCTGGGATATGGGTGAAGCCTTCTTTGATCCACAGATAAATGAGGAATATAATGTCTTTGAATTTGTTGAATATGTTCAGCTTATGCAGTGCTCAGGTGGTACAGAAGACAGAGATTTATTCAAAGAACCAATGAATTTCGACGTCCTTGATGACTATGATTTTGAACCACTCATCAAAAACTGTGCAGGTATTCTCAAGCTTGGTGCAAAGCCCCATCTTAAATTAGGTGGTGTGCCTCTTAAATACACAAAGGATTATCTTCTTGACGGCTTCGGAATGAATGTCTATCCGCCGGATGATTATGATGTTTATTATAATTATATCTTTGCACTTGCATCTGCTCTTGTTAAGGAGTTTGGTAAGGAAGAGGTTCTTACCTGGCGCTTTGGCGTTATGACTGAATATGAAAACTGGGATTGGTTCCGTGCAAAAAGTGAAACACCTGAGGATACTGCAACAGAATTCTGCAAGCTTTATGACTATACAGTGGAAGCTCTCATTGATGCAATTGGTGAGGATGTTTTTGTCGGAGCTCATTCAATGACCGTTACAGAAGGCCATTGGGATGAGGCAGAGTTTATAAAACACATCGCAAAGGGCAAGAACTATGCAAATGGTGGAACCGGCACAAGAGTCTGCTTCCTGTCTGCATCGTTCTATGACCATTCACCAGAGGAATATACAGAAGGTTATACCTTACCTGAAACCATTGATTATATTCGCACTGTTGCCGAAGAAAACGGACTCACAGATCTTGTTTATGGTGTTGATGAGGGCAGACTTCTTGTTGGTCTTGAAAGTGGCAAGGATAGCGATGAGCTTCTTTCCAGAACAGTGGGCTATACATATCAGGCTGCATACGATGCAAGACTGTGGAAGCAGTGTCTTGATAATAACATTGATTATTTCTCATCATGGGGATTTCTTACCGGTGGCATGGTAAGCGGATATCCGACAATTTCATACCATGTTGCGAAAAATATTTCACAGTTTGCAGGCATGACGAAGGTTTCCGTGACTTCCTCCCAGAAGCCAACAAGATTTGGTGTTGAGATGAATGGTGTCAGCGTTTTCGATGAGGAAACCAAAACACTTCGCATTATGGCATATAATTTCAAAAATGACCTGGAATATTCCGAAGAAGCCAACTTTACATTTAATGTGGATTTAAGTGAATATGGCTTTACAAGTGCAGATGTGAAAACAACCTTTGTCGATGACAGCTGTAATTTCTTCGATGAATGGCAAAAGGACAGGGTTGAGCATAACATCACTAACGATGCCTTTGGCTGGTCTCCTGATGATCCTTGTCTTGATTCTGAAATCACTCTTAAGGATCCCGAGGTGGTTGAGCTTTACAAAACACAGCTTCGTGATAAGTACATTGATTGTGCAAAATCAAATTCTGTTAATTCCACAGAAACAGTGAAGGATGGCGTTCTCACCATCAGCAATATTGTTGCAGGAAATTCAGTTGTATTTTACGAAATAACCTTTAAATAAACATAAAATAAATTTTCCTTTCATATAGTTTTTTAGAACTCTATGGGAGGAAATTTTATGTATAGTGAATATGAAGAAAGAGCAATAAGTCTCGGAAGATACATAGCAGACAGCAAATCAACAGTGAGAGCCACTGCAAAGAAATTCGGTGTTTCAAAATCAACGGTGCACACGGATATAACTGTAAGACTCAGGAGGCTTGATCCTGCTCTTTTCGGAGAGGTGCGCAAGGTTCTTGATGTGAATAAGGAGGAGCGTCACATAAGAGGTGGTATTGCCACAAGGGAGAAATATAAGAGAGAGGCAGTTATTTCCTCTTCCTCCGGCAGTTGACAAAATCGGACTGAGAGGTTATATTTTATATATAATATAATCTTGAGGTGAACACAGATGAAAAAATTCTTATTGATTATGCTTTCTGTTTTTCTTTTGGCTTCACTTGCCTCTTGTGGTGGCAACAAAACAGGAGTGGATGATACAAAACCTTCAGGTAACGAGGCGGTATCGGGTGAGGTAAGCACAACTGAACTCAGTGCTGAGGCTTTCACAGATGCAACCATTAAGGGCATTTTAGCAAAGCTTCCACCGGAAGAGCTTGGTCTCACTCACAATCTTAATGAGTATGTTTTCAAAGCATCAGTTGTAACCTTCAATGGTGAAAAAAGCTGTAAGGCTGCAGCTCACTATATGAGCGCAGAGCCTGAAGCATTTTTCTATATTGTTGGCACAGTTTGCTATAAGTACGATGCAGCAGAAAATAAATATTACCGTATTGATGATAAAAAGAGTGTTGAGGTAAAGGCTGAGGTTGTGGAGCCAACAACATCGGCTGAAGACACAACATCATATACCACAAGAACAAAAGATGATGTGGATGATGAAAATACAAAGGTTCTTCGTGCGAGATATGCTAACTATGATTTGTCCGTAGTAGGTCTTCCGAAGCCCATCACAGAATATACCTTCCAGGCAACAGCTTCATCTGCAACAGCAGTTAATGGTGAGAGGGTTTATATTATCTATCTTTTGGAAAATGGTGCTTACACAGATTTTGTTTTCGCAGTGGATGCTAATGGCAACGACTATTATTATGACCCTGCAGCAGACCAGTATAAAAAATTATCATAATCCAATGAACTCAGAGCAGAACCCTGCTCTGAGTTTTATTTATTTTCAGAACAACATTGATTTTAATTTCCATATTGTGTATTATATAGCAGAAGAATGTCTAAGAGGTGGATTGCGTGAAAAAATCAGCTATTGTTGCTTTAGGAATTGGTGCGGCTGTTACAGCCGGTGTGGTTAAATACAAGCAGCTGGAAAATATGGATATGATTGAGCGCTGTCAGAAGGGCTCACGATATTTCACAAGAGCTATCAGCAGACTTCACGAGGGTCTTCCTCATCCTCCTGTTGATTGTGAGGATGAAAAGGCAGTCGGCGAAGAGCTGTGCCGAAGAGACTATGTAACAACCATTTCAAAGAAAAATGTGTGGCGTTCAGGCTATGCACAGAGAAGCATTGTCCCTGAGGATATTGCAACCAGGAAATATTGCATTGCAGGAAACACAAGGCTTCCTGCAAACTACGCAAAGGGTGTGCTTGATGATGTGAGAGTAAGGGTGCTTACTCTTGATGATAACAGCGGTAGAGGTACAATTGTACTTTGCTGTGTTGATTGCATAGGTCTTTCAAATAAAAATGTAAGAAAAATCAGAAATATGCTTGCGGATTTTTCAAAGGAAAATAACATTTCATATATTAACATCAGCTCCACCCACACTCATTCATCTATCGATACAATGGGTATATGGGGTGAGCTGCTCACAGTACTCAGCAATAACAGAAAGCATATCACAAAGGGTGAAGGGCAACTTCTTGATTCCTGTGATAATGAATATATGGCATTTCTTTGTGAGAAAATCTGTGAAGCTGTCAGGGAAGCCACTCTCAATATGTGTGAGGGTAAGCTCTATGAAAGCTATATGGGTAAAAGCACCATGCAGGGCATAACTGAGGATTCATCTCTTCAGGAAAGAGGTCTTTATGGCTATGTTTGGGATAGACGCGAGCCTTATGATTGCTCCACACAGCTTCTCAGGCTTCGTTTTGTGCCCACAGATAAAGCTAAAAAGGAAACAATATTGCTGAATTTTTCTGCACATCCTTATATTAATTCAATGAAGGAGCGAAATAAGGGCACAGGAGATATGATTTCAGGGGACTTTGTTTACAGTCTGGGAGATTATTTTGAAAGAAATGATTATAACTTTATCTTCTTCAATGGTGCCGTTGCAGCTGTTTATCCAACAAGGCTTTACAGCAACCGCCTTGATCTTCAGTCTCAGGCAAGAGCTGTGGGTGAGGAAATTGGTAGAATTGCTCTTGCAATGACAGCAACCAAGGCTGAAATAGAGAGAAGCCCCGGACTTAACCCAACATCCTATGAGGTTGAATCAGGCGTGTTTGCTAACGGTCAGATCAGCCAATATAAGCGCTGGATTGAAGCAAAAGGTGAACAGGTTGTTGAGGAAAAGGAGATTAAGCCCTTGCTTAATCTGATTGTGGATAAAGCACCTCTCAAGGTGGATAATCCAATATTTTATATGGTGGCAAAATACAGAATCGGCGCATACACAATCCTTTCCGGTGAAGGCGGCGAATATTCCTCATTTACAGAGGTTGGTCTTCTTGAGTTAGGCGACAAAAGAAGGGTTGCTTTTGTGCCCGGTGAGCTTGAGCCTGCGGTGTTAAGTGGCTCTCAGGCTGTTGGTAAGGACGAATCCTTCTCAAAAACGGAGTTTTCCTCCGTGCCGCTTAAAATCTCCGCAGAGGATGAGGATTTAACTGTGTTTGGTCTCACTAACGATGCTATAGGTTATATTATCCCGGATAATGATTTCTCAATGATGTTTCTTGGTACAGGTAAGGTGATGAAGAAGCTTTTCGGAAACCATTATCTCGAAATATTCTCCTTCGGTAAAAATACTGCTGTAAGCATTGCCGATGCTTTCAGGGGAATTTGTGAAAGAATAAAAGGTGAAAAATGATTTCCGGAAAAGCAATACGAAAAAAAGATATTAAAAAGCTGGTTGCCATTTCATTTATTGTGGCAATTGTTCTTGAAATTCTTATGACTGTAATCGTGACCGAGGAATTTCTTAATATTGATAAATTCATAAGGTATGATATGAGTGGAAATGTGGTAATCCGGGAGCTTTCAGGCGCTGAGCAGGCAGCTTGGCTTGAGCAGAAGCTTGAAACACAGGTGTTGGGCGAAGCAGGTGAATGTCAGGTGCTTCCGAATACTGTAACCTCCCACAGCCATATAATCATCCTTCACTCTCTTTCAACAGTGCAAAAGGATATGGCAGTTTATGCTGTTCATTTCAATGAGCTGGGCTTTAATGTTTATATACCCGATTATATAGATGGCACCTTTACATTGGGGATAAATGAAGCTCAATATCTTCAAACCCTTGTGCAGGAGATTGTTAAAAGTGACCCTGAAGGAAAAATATTCATTTTTGGTCTTGGTGCAGGTGGCACAACAGCACTATCAGCCTCCGATATGGAGCTTCCCGGAAATGTTAAGGGCATAATTTCAGATAGCGCCTTCCACGATTTCAACGAAATAGTAAGGCTCAATATAAACGAAATGTACCATGTGCCAACATATCCTGTTGCACAACTTTCATCGCTTTATACAAAGCTTACCCGTGGCTGGAGCTTTTCTGATACAGGTGCATTACAAGCCGTGAGGCATACACAGCTGCCGATCCTTTATATCCATTCCACTGAAGACAGCATTGTTCCTGTGGGACAGAGCAACCGCCTCTTTGAGGTTACCCATTCCGAGGGCACCGACCATGTGACCATCTATGGCGCCACACATTGTACTGGCGTTGTTACGGATTCCGAGAAATACTGGCGTGAGGTGGATGCTTTTATCAGAAATTCTCTTGATTGAAATTAAATGCCTTAAAACACTTGACAAACATATATTACTTTGTTATAATGCACTCCTGTAAAGTGAAAGTTCTTTACAGGAGGTTTCTTTTTGTGGTGTGAAAGGGGTGTAGTTATGGGTAAGAATCTTGATGTTGTTTTGCTTTGCGATTACTACGGCGAAATGCTCACAGAAAACCAACGCAAATTCATAGAGTATTACTATAATGACGACCTTTCTCTTTCTGAGATTGCTCAGAATGAGGGCATCACAAGGCAAGGTGTGCGTGACGCTGTCAAGCGTGCAGAAACACAGCTGTTTGACATGGAAAAGAAGCTCGGCTTTGCAATGCGCTCACAAAAGGTGAATGAAGCCCTTGAGCAGATTCTGGAAAGCACAGAGGTAATTAACAATTACAATATGAATGTTTCACTTTCAAGAGAGGTCAATGATGCGGTTGTTAATATAAAATCCGTTGTTGACTCATTAAATGAATAAGGGGGTTGCACCATGGCTTTTGAAGGTCTTTCAGACAGATTAGACAACGCCTTTAAAAAATTAAAAAGCAAGGGTAGCCTTACCGAATCTGATGTCAGAGATGCTATGAGAGAGGTTCGCCTCGCACTTCTCGAGGCCGATGTTAACTATAAGGTGGCAAAGGATTTCACCAACAGCGTAACAGAACGCGCAATCGGTGCCAAGGTTATGGAAAGCCTTACTCCCGCGCAGATGGTTATCAAAATCGTTAACGAAGAGCTTACTGCCCTCATGGGTGGCACCCAGGCTCGTCTTGCATCTGCCTCACATCCACCAACGGTTGTTATGATGTGTGGTCTTCAGGGTTCAGGTAAAACAACCCACAGTGCAAAGATTGCTCTCAAGCTCAAGGAGCAGGGCCACAGACCACTTCTTGTTGCCTGCGATATTTATCGTCCTGCTGCTATCAAGCAGCTGCAGGTTGTTGGTGAGCAGATTGATGTTCCCGTTTTTGAAATGGGTACAGAGAATCCTGTTAAAATAGCCACAGAGGCAATCAAGCTTGCCAAGGACAATGGCTATGATTATGTCTTCCTTGACACAGCAGGTCGTTTGCACATTGATGAACAGCTTATGCAGGAGCTCAAGGATATCAAATCATCTGTTAAGCCTCATGAAATTCTTCTGGTTATTGACTCTATGCTGGGTCAGGATGCTGTTACTGTTGCATCGAGCTTTAACGATGCACTTGGTATCGATGGTCTTGTTCTCACCAAGCTGGATGGTGACACCAGAGGTGGTGCCGCACTTTCGGCAAGAGCAGTAACAGGCAAGCCTATCAAGTTTATCGGTGTGGGTGAAAAGCTTAATGAGCTTGATGTTTTCCATCCTGACAGAATGGCAAGTCGTATCCTCGGTATGGGAGATGTGCTCTCTCTTATTGAGAAGGCTGAAACAGCCCTCGATGAAAAGAAGGCAGAGGAGCTTGAGAAAAAGCTTCGTGAGAATAAGCTTGATCTTAACGATATGCTTATGCAGTTTGAGGAAATGCGTAAGATGGGTCCGATGAAGGATCTTATTGCAATGATTCCGGGTCTTGGTAAGAAAGCCAAGGATGTTGATGTTGATGACAGACAGATTGACTACACAATGGCAATTATCCGTTCAATGACAATGAAGGAAAGACAGAATCCGGATATCATAAACCCATCCCGTAAGCGTCGTATTGCTGCAGGCTGTGGTATGCAGGTTGAGGATGTTAACAGACTTCTCAATCAGTATCGTTCAATGCAGAAGCTTTACAAGCAGCTTAACGGTAAGGGCTCAAAGAAAATGATGAAGCGTATGCAACGCATGGGTCTCGGTGGAGGAATGCCGGGTGGTATGGGTGGCATGGGTGGATTCCCGATGTAACTCTGTTACAAAAATCAGTTTTTAAACACACAGTGTTTAATATAAAATCAGTTTATTATTAATTTATTTTTCGGAGGTAATTAAAATGGCAGTAAAAATTCGTCTTCGCCGTATGGGCGCAAAGAAAGCACCTTTCTATCGTGTAGTAGTAGCAGATTCTCGCTACCCTCGTGATGGTCGCTTCATTGAAGAGGTTGGTTATTACAACCCTGTAAGCAACCCTGCAGAAGTTAAGATTGATGCAGAAAAGGTTACAAAGTGGATTGAAAATGGTGCACAGCCAACAGACACAGTTCGTGATCTTCTTAAGAAACAGAACATCATTAAGTAATTAGGAGACCATAATGAAAGAATTGCTCGAAACAGTCGCAAGGGGTCTTGTTGAGACTCCGGACGCAGTCGAGGTTACTGTTGACGAACCTAATGAGGATGGCGTAATTGTTTACCACCTTCATGTGGGTGCCGACGATATGGGCAGAGTTATAGGTAAACAGGGCAGAATAGCAAAGGCTATCCGTACCGTAATGCGTGCAGCAGCTATTCGCAAGGATGTTAAGGTTCAGGTTGACATCGACTGATAAATGGTTGCATTTAATGTAATCCTAAAAATTTAAGTGACCTTTCCTGCGTTCAGTCAGCGAAAGGTCATTTTAATTTGAATTTTATATTCAAAGAGGTATTTTATGATTAAAGAATATCTTGAAGTAGGGCAGATTGTGTCCACTCACGGAATTCGTGGTGAGGTCCGTGTAAACCCATGGTGTGATGGTCCGGATTTCATTAAAAAGTTCAAAACACTTTACCGTGATGATAAGGGTGCCGGTGCTGTGCAGGTGGCTTCATGCCGTCCTCACGGCAATGTTGCCGTGGTGAAATTGGAGGGTGTAAATACCGTTGAGCAGGCACAAGCACTGAAGAATACTGTTCTTTATATGAAAAGATCAGATGTAAGGCTTCCCGAGGGTAAGTGGTTTATATCTGAGCTTATAGGCTGTCAGGTTCTTGATGCAGACAATTCAGCTGTTGAATATGGCACAATCAAGGATGTTGAGCCAATGGTTGCAAATGACATCTGGTATATTGACACGCCGGATGGTGAGGTGATAATTCCTGCCATAAAGGATGTTGTTATTAAGTGTGATGTTGCAGATAATAAGGTCTATATCAGACCTTTGAGGGGGCTTTTTGACAATGAGGATTGACATTTTAACTCTTTTTCCCGAAATGTGTGAAGCTGTGATGGGCGAAAGCATTATAGGAAGAGCCCGTAAAAACGGAAAAGTGGAAATGAACTTCCATCAGATAAGAGATTTTGCAATCAATAAGCACAATCAGGTGGATGACACCCCCTATGGTGGTGGAGCCGGTATGCTTATGATGGCACAGCCAATCTATGATTGCTATATGAAGGTGTGTGAAGAGTCACAGACCAGGCCTCACCTCATATATATGTCTCCTTGTGGCAAAACCCTCACTCAGGACAGAGTCAAGGAATTATCACAAATGGATAATATTGCCATATTATGTGGCAGGTATGAGGGTGTAGATCAGAGAGTCATAGACGAAATTGTTGATGAGGAAATTTCCATTGGTGATTATGTTGTTACAGGTGGTGAATTACCTGCAATGATTCTTGCTGATGCTGTTTCAAGAATGCTTCCCGGCGTGCTCTCGCAGCCGGAGGGCTTTATGGGAGAAAGCCATTATTCGGGTCTTCTTGAATACCCCCAATATACAAAGCCGCCTGTGTGGCACGGAGTTGAGGTGCCCGAGGTACTTGCGTCGGGTCATCACGCCAATATTCAGAAATGGCAGAGGGAGAAATCTCTTGAACGCACATTCGAGCGCAGGCCCGAGCTTCTTGAAAATGCAGAGCTTACTAAAAAGGAAATCGAATACTTACATTCACTGAAAAACGCAGAAGATATATAATAATAGTGTAAAGGTATTATTTGTTAACTGTGAATAATATCTTTCTACAATTGTTGTAATTTTGCACAAAGCATTGAGATAAATTCGGTTTAAGTTTAGTATTCCATCCGAATTATTGATTTTGCACAAAAAGGTTATTGATTTTTCGTTGACTAAAAATAAAAAACTGATATAATAAATTAAAAGCAAGGTCTCCTTGCGTGTATTAGCAATTAAACAAACTATAATTAAATGTGGGAGAATTATTATGTTCGTTAAAGATGTTACTGTTCAGAATCAGGTAGGTCTTCACGCTCGTCCGGCAACCTTCTTCATCCAGAAGGCAAACGAATTCAAGTCATCAATCTGGATTGAGAAAGAAGAGAGAAGAGTAAACGCAAAGAGCCTTCTTGGCGTTCTTTCACTTGGCATTAAAGGTGGAGCAGAAATTCGCATTATTGCTGGTGGTGTTGACGAAGAGCAGGCAGTTAATGCGCTCGTTGCACTCGTTGACAGCGGCTTCGCTGAATAATTTCAGTATAGTTTACATTTAAGTGGCAGGGATTTCCTTGCCACTTTTTGTATTTAGGATGAAACGAGTCGGATAATTCTGTGCATTATGATAGGTGGTGAGTATATGGATGAAAGACTTCGCAGATTAAAAAACAAAGCAAATAAATTGCCGCTTTCTCCCGGCGTGTATATAATGAAAAACAAAGAGGGAAAGATAATATATATCGGCAAGGCAAAGGCTCTCAAAAACAGAGTGAGTCAATATTTCGGCTCTCAGGAAAAGCACTACACTAAGGTTCGTAAAATGGTTGAAAATGTTGAGGATTTTGACTATATACTTACCGACAGTGAGTTTGAAGCTTTGGTGCTTGAGTGCAGCCTCATAAAGCAGAATATGCCTAAATATAACATCCTTCTCAAGGATGATAAGGGCTTCAGTTATATAAAGGTCACAAAAGGCTGGAAAAATATCTTCCCTGTCCTCCAAAAGGATGATGAAACAGCAGAGTATCTCGGTCCATACACTGCAGGCTTCTCTGTTACCAAGGCTGTCGAGCAGGCGAAGAAGATATATAAATTGCCAACCTGCTCAAAGGTCTTTCCAAGAGATATCGGCAAGGACAGACCCTGTCTTAATTATCACCTTGGTGTGTGTTGTGCGCCTTGCTCGGGAAAGCTTTCTCTCGGAGAATACCTTGAGAATGTAGAAAATGCACTTGACTTTTTGAGGTATGGCGGTAAGGAGACAATAAAGAAGCTGACTGCCGAAATGGAAGAGGCGGCAGAAAATCTTGAGTTTGAAAAGGCGGCAAGGCTTCGTGATGTTATAAGAAGCATCGAGAAGGTTAAAAGTAGTCAGAAGGTTGTCAGTGCAACATATAAGCAGCAGGATGTTTTCGCTGTTGCAACAATGGATGGCAAGGCCTGCTTGTCGGTTTTACGGTTTGATGATAACGCGTTGACAGATACGGAGCACTTTTTTGCAGATGAAGGCGAAAGTCCTGAAGCAATGAGAAGTGAGTTTATCCTTTCATATTATTCCTTTGACAGAAAAGTTCCACCACGTATTGAGGTGGATGGGGCTGTCGAGGACGAGGAAAATATTGGAAAGTTCCTTGCTGAAAAAAGAGGGGGCAGTGTGAGTATCGTAGTTCCTCAGAAGGGCACACAAGCTCGTCTTGTGGAAATGTGCAAATCTAATGCGATGCAGAAGCTTACAGAAAAATATCTGGGAAGGGATAAGGGTAAGGAGGCTCTTGAGGAGCTTGCTCTTATGCTTGGACTTTCTGAAATCCCTGAATATATTGAGGCTTACGATATATCTCACACAGGTGGTGCAGATAATGTTGGTGGTATGGTCGTTTTCAGGAATGGTAAGCCATTTAAAAGTGCATACAGAAGATTTGCTGTTAAGGGTTTTGATGGTCAGGATGATTATCGTTCAATGGCACAGGTTATTGACAGAAGACTTTCCGAGTATGAAAAGTGCTGTGCTGGTAATATAACTGATGGCTTTGGCAGGTTGCCGGATTTGATTCTTCTTGATGGTGGCAAGGGTCAGGTCAATGCTGTGGAGCCGGTGCTTGAAGCCCACGGAATATCTGTTCCAATGTTTGGTATGGTCAAGGACAATAAGCACAGAACATCAGCTATTTCCACAGGTGGAGGCAGAATAGATTTCAATTCCCGTAAGAGGGCATTTTCTCTTGTGACAAGTATTCAGGATGAGGTGCATCGCTTTGCCGTTTCCTACCACAGAAAGAAGCACACAAAATCTGCATTGAGTGCAATGCTCACAGAAATTAACGGAATCGGCCCCGCAAAGGCAAAGGCTCTTATTATGAAGTTCGGAACCCTTCAGAGAATCGGAGAGGCAACAAAAGAAGAGCTGATGTCCGTTAAAGGTATCACCGAGGCTAATGCTCTTGAGATAATGAAATTCAGAGCAGATTAATGCCTCGTGTTAAAGAAACTTGACAAAAAGTCCATAAAATGTAATAATAAAATGATTTTATATGTAATAAATTATGATGAAGAATACTTAATGAGGTGAATTCAATGCGTGTTATAACAGGCTCCGCAAGAGGCAGAAAGCTTCAGACTCTTGAGGGTGACAGTGTCCGACCAACAACAGATATGGTCAAGGAAGCCATGTTCAGCATTGTTCATTTCGATGTTGAAGGTGCACGCGTGCTTGACATGTTCTGTGGCTGCGGTCAGCTGGGCATTGAGGCGTTGAGCAGAGGTGCACAGTCTGCTGTGTTTGTTGATATTTCCCGTCAGTCCATGCAGGTTACAGAGAAGAATCTTGAAACCACAGGCTTTCGTGGCGTCTCCAAAACAGTAATAGCCAACTCTCTTGAGTATCTTGACAGAACATCAGAAGCTTTTGATATTGCTTTTCTTGACCCGCCATATAAGGCAGGCATAATGAATGATGCAATTGAGCGGGTTCGTCTTCATATGGCAGAGGGTGGCATAATCGTTTGTGAAACAGCTTCCGAAGAGGTGCTTCCCGAAGAAATTGAGGGCTTTACCTCAAAAAGATATAAATATGGAAAAATCGCACTGACCGTTTACAGAAGGAGTGCATGACATGGGTAAAATTGTTGTTTGTCCTGGTAGCTTTGACCCACTTACAATAGGACATCTTGATATCATTAAAAGATCATCCAAGCTTTTTGATAAGGTTATTGTTGTTGTTATGAGAAACTTCAACAAGGATGTAGGTAGCTTCACCACAGAGGAAAGAGTGGATTTCATAAAGCGTTGCACAAAGGATATTCCCAATGTGTGCGTTGACACATATCAGGGGCTTCTTGCAGACTATGTGCGTGAGAAGGGTGCTTCTGCAGTTGTAAAGGGTTTGAGAGCTATCTCAGATTATGATGATGAATTTCGTCAGGCACTCACAAATCAGAAGCTTAATCCTCAGATGGAAACCATATTTATGGTTTCAAATTCAGAGCACATGTTTTTAAGCTCCAGTGTTGTTAAGCAGGTTTGCAGATTGGGTGGAGATATAACAGAATTCGTTCCACCTGAAATCTGTGACGATATAATAAAGCGTTTGAGTCGCAAATAATCTTAAAATCTTTATTAAAAGGAGATATATTATGAGCAGTATTGAAACATCACTTGAAAGCATTGACAGACTTCTTGCTGAAGCAAAGCAGATGCCATTCACAGGCAAGCTTCTTATTGACGAAGAGGAGCTTTCAAGACTTGTTGAGGATATTCGCCTCAATATGCCGGTGGAAATTACACAGGCAAAGAAGATTGCACAGGAGAGAAGAGATATTCTCAATGATGCAGAAGCACAGGCAGAGGGCATAATCGCAAAGGCTCGTCAGAGAGCAGATGTGATGATTGAGGAGCACCAGATTACAAAAGAGGCAAAGCTCGCAGCCGATGGTATTCTCAATCAGGCAAGAGAGGATGCCAACAAGGTTCGCTCTGATGCAAAGGCTTATGCTCAGGCAACTGTTGATAAGGCTGATAAGTGGTCAGATGATATCTGTAAATCTGCTAGTGCCTATGTTGACAAAATTATCAGAGACACAGATGAAACTCTCACAAAGAGCGTTAACGATGTGAGAAAGCTCCGTCAGAGCGTAAGAGGTGCTCTTGAGAAGAGTGGTATGCTCCAGAAGCCTAATTTTGACGAATAATCGGGTGACGATTCATAATGGAAAAAGAAAAGTTGTGTTTGCGTTGCATGAGGA
>JAFODQ010000041.1 GCA_017380615.1 Clostridia bacterium
AACTACGCAAAACGAAATTCATCTCCGGTAAATGGGAGTATAGCTATAAAAAAGGATTTATCGGTTTTGTTGAATTGAATCGCACAAATGGTCTGGAAAAACAAATTTTATTTAAAACGGATTTAAATAAAACTGTCTTGTCCGAAAATATTCTACCCGCCTTAGCAAAAGGAATTGTGGTATTCTTGCTTGTTGTAGCGGTAGTAATAATTGCAATAAAGTGTAGAAACCGAGCCAAACGAATACATTAAGATAACCAATTGGCAAAACTATCAGTGGACGGCACAGGAAAGTAATAAGTAAGAGTGAATAGTTAAAAGGTTTTCGGGGGCGATTTTTCCATTAATTCTCCTAGTGTAGGTGTTGGTTGGAAGATTGGAGTTGATTTTGATTGGAAATAGTTTTCAATACTGCCTTATTTGCGTCATTTGTTATAGCAATAGCTTCGTTTTTCTATTATTCAAAAAAACAAAAGAGAAGTCATTTTTTAGTTATTTTTCCTATTGCTTTTGTGGGTTGCATTTTAGTTGGTGGAGCTGCAATAAGTTTGGTAAAAATCACAAGCGTAGCACGGGCTATAATGAGCATTTTTGTTTTGATGAGCAATGTGGTTGTTTATCTTATTATTGAAAAAACAAATTTAATAGATGCATTGTTTAACTTTTTTAAAAAGAATTATAAAAAGTTTCTTCCGTTTTTGATTATCGTGCCAATTATTTGGGGGATTTTTACATTTGTTTATTTCCAAAACATATTCGGGGATGATAGTATGGAGAAATATGTTGATACAAATGGCTCGGATAATTATTCACTGCAAAATATTGATGAAACACTGATGATAGGCGGAAATCATTACAGGGCAAGTATGCCACACATTGAAACATCAGGAAACAGCTCAGGAATGGCAGAATATGAGGAGTGCGATTATGACAGTGTAGTTCATTCCAGTGCAATATTCAATGGTGTTTTAGTTGCACAGGCAACCAAAGTGGTTGATGGTGTGGTTGAATTCACTGTTGAAAATACAATTAACCAAGGCAATGCCCGTATAACCTTGATTGTGGATGGAATAATATTACACGATTTTGAAATAAACAACACCACTACATACACTTTAAAAAATGCAGACGGAAAAGAAGCTTTAATTGTTTTCGCCGGCGAAGATGCTGACATGGAAATATCTATCACACGAAAACAAATCCACAATGAACAACCAGGTGACAGTTCTGTGATTGACACTGAGTAATTGTTTAATTAACACTCAAAGGGCGATTTGTTCGCATTTCGCCCTTTGAAAAACCATTGATTATGACGAAATCGGTAATCCGATTTCCTACCGTGGAGCAAATTCTTCATGGTATGTAAGACAGATCAAAAGCGTGATGATTTCTCATCACGCTTTTTTGCTTTCTCTGTATTCCTTAGGGGTAACACCTTCGTATTTTTTGAAGATTTTTGTGAAATAATTTACATCGTAAATACCGCAGCATTGCGATACATTCTGAATCTGTGTGTGTCCTGCCTTGAGAAGCTGCTTCGCTCTTTCTACTCTCTTTTTATTTACATAGTCTGTAAGTGTTACGCCTGTTTCTTTTTTGAAGAGAGAGGATAGATAGCTTGGATTAACATTAAGGAGCTTAGCCTGCGTCTTAAGGCTCAGGTCGGCTGCAATGTCGCTGTCAATGCAGGTGATAACCTTCTGCACAAGCAGCGAATAGTTTTTCTGTGAGTGCTTTTGCACAAGGCGTGAATATTTTCTCACAAGACTGAAGAACAGCTCATCACACTCCTCGGTCGTCTGGCAAGCTTCAATCTTCATTGCAAAGTCCGAGGATGTGTTGTCGATGTATATGGGATGCACGCCGCCTTGCTCCACCGCCTTGCGGGAAAGTGTGTTCAGCACAATGAGGAAGTTTTTTGCATTTCTCAGCTTGTCTGTGACCCTTGATTCAAGCATATCACTGGGCTTTCCTGTTGTGAAAAAAGTTTCTGCCTTGTGCACCAGACCTTGTGAGATTGCATCAAGCAGCTTGTTCTCCTGCTCATAGGCTTTTTCAATCATCTGAATTGAAACAAGGGGGGAGTCCGCCTCATCTGTGTGCTTACCCAAAATGAGGGTGGATATATCGTTTATGTCCTCGGTCTGAATGTTTTCAACAACGAATTCATCTGTTTTAAATAAAGTTTCACAAAGACAGTTTACCGAAAGATTGATAAATGTGTCATCGGATATATAAGGAACAATAGAAAAGTATTTCTGAATATTTTTTATCACACCTGCCGATAATGAGTAGGAGAGTGCTTCCTTTTCTATATCTTCTTTTGAAATCAAATCTGTTATATATGGTCCCACAATAAGTGTTTCAGCCTGTCCCTTGTCCGGCAGGGGAAGGAAAAAATATCTGCAGCCGAAGGAATCCTTGAGCTTGATTATTGTTTGGTCTTTCGGGTGTCTGAAGAAAAGCTCCTCGTAATCCTTCCTGAGCCCAAGAGTCCTTCGGATTCCCATATCAATATCATCAGTTTTCCTGAAATCGGAAATGATGGTTGTTCTGATTCTGCTGTTTTCAATCAGCTTGCAGAAGAAATTAAGCTCCTTTTCATAAAATGTTATGCCACTCACCCCCGTAAACACTTTCTTTAATCAGTATTATCGTACAATTTTTACAAAAAATCAACACAATACAAAAATTTTTCTAAAAAATATAAAAATAATACTCACGCAATTACTTTCATTTATTATAGAATGAGATTGTCGAAAGGGTTTGTGGGTTTTAAACAAAAAAATCCACAAAATTCCAAAAAATATAGAAAAAGGAGTAGAATCTATTATGGCTAAAAAAGAAGTTAAATTAGATTCAAAGGGCTTCCGCAAGTTCGGTATGCGTGATAAGGCAGCATATGCCTTGGGTGACTTCGGTTGTAATATGAGCTTTGCCCTCAAGGGTACGGTTCAGACATTCTGGCTTGTTTACATGATGATGGAGACAGGTCTTTTATCAATTCTTCTCTTGCTTGTTCAAGCTTGGGACGCTATCAATGACCCGCTTATCGGTAGTCTTATTGATAATGACAGAAGAAAATACAAAATGGGTAAATTCAAAACCTATATTTTCATTGGTGCTTGTGGTCTTTTGATTGCAGGTGCGGCAGTGTTCCTTCCTTTCCCGAATGCCAGTGTGGTTGTTAAGGCAATTCTCTTTGTTCTCGGTTACATTGTGTGGGATGCTTGCTACACAGTTGCCAATGTGCCTTATGGCTCAATGCTTTCTCTTATTACTGAGGATACAGGTGAGCGAGCACAGCTTTCCACATGGCGTTCAATCGGCTCAATGTTCGGTAATATTGTTCCTATGGTTGTTCTTCCGATGATTATCTGGCAGAAGGTGACATATGACGGAACAACAAGCTTCCTTGACAGAATAGAAATTCCTGAGGGCTTTGATAAAACGCAGTTCCTCACAAACCCCGATACAGGTCTTCCATACGAGATTGGTGATGCAGTGCTCAGCCCTGCAACAGGAAAGCAGGTTGAAATTCTTCTTGGTGAAAGAGTTTTCTTTGCTGCTCTCATAATGGGCGTGCTTGGCTTTATTGCATTCATGGCAATGATAAAGTTAACCACTCTTCGCGTTGATGAAAATTCTGTAAAAACAAATGAGGGTGGCGGAAAGTTCAATATTTTTGCTGCTTTCGGTAAGTTTATGAAGAACCGTCCGGCAGTTGGTGCAACAGTTGCAGCAATGGGTATGTTCCTCGGCATGCAGTCAGCCTCCACAGCAAACACAATTATGTTTGCAACATATTTCAACAACGCTGCTATGTCCGGTGTTGTTACAATGATCGGATTCCTTCCGATGGTTATTTTCATTCCATTTATTAAAACTCTTGTTAATAAGTTCGGTAAGAAAGAGGTTTCCGTCGTGGGCTCAATTGCAACTCTTGTTGGTGCAGGTATTATGATGGGCTTCCCGATGGTTGACCGTGAAAAGGGCTTGCTTGTTTACCTTGCCGGTCTCGTTCTCTTCGGCGTTGGTATGGGTGTTTACACCTGTGTTTCATGGGCTATGATGAGTGATGCCATTGAGTATAATGAGTGGAAATTCGGCACTCGTGAAGAGGGCACAGTTTATTCTCTTCATTCCTTCTTCCGTAAGCTTGCACAGGGTATCGGACCTTCAATCGTTATTTTTATAATGGGTTACCTTGGTTATGAGGAAAAGCTCGGCACCATCGGTCAGAGCTTTGAAACAGCACAGAATATGTGCTGGCTTGTTGCTAGTCTTTATCTCTTTAGTGCAGTGCTTCAGTTTATCGGTATTGCATTGATTTACAACCTTGATAAGAAGAAGGTTGACACAATGAATGCAGAGCTTGAAGCAAGAAGAAACGCCTAATAAAATTAACCTGATGCCCGATAGTAAGCCTATCGGGCATTAAATAAAAAAGGAGAAAATCGATATATGAGACAAATTGTAAATATCAACAGAAAATGGGCTTTTACAAAGCGTGCGTCTTCTGTTCCGGCAGAGCTTCCGTTGGATTGGGATTTTGTTAATCTCCCTCATTCATGGAATGCAATTGACGGTCAGGATGGCGACAGCGATTTTTACCGTGGCACCTGCTACTATGTTAAAAAGCTTTTAAAATCTGACCTTCCCGAAGCTGATAAGTATTATCTTGAAATCAGGGGAGCTAACTCTTCTGCAGATGTTTATCTCAATGGTAAAGTTCTTGCTCACCACGATGGTGGATATTCAACCTGGAGGGTTGATATAACAAACCATCTTCATGTCGAAAACCTTATCGCCATCGCTGTGGATAATGCGTCAAATGACAAGGTTTATCCTCAGTTTGCAGACTTCACCTTCTATGGCGGTCTCTATCGTGATGTTAACATCATCTGTGTGAATAATTCTCATTTTGAGCTTATGTATCACGGTGGTCCCGGTGTTAAAATCACACCGGTTGTCAACGGTAAAAATGCTGAGGTTGAAATCGAAACATGGGTTTCAAACCTTAAAGCTGGTCAGCAGATTAAATATGTAATAAAGGATGCCGAAGGCAATGCTGTTTGTGAGAAAATAACTAATGATACAAAGGTTGATTTCGTTATTGAGGACGTTAACCTATGGCACGGCAGAAAGAATCCTTATCTTTACACAGCAGAGCTTCAGCTTGTTGAAGGCGAAAAGGTGCTTGATTGCATTTCCTCCCGCTTCGGCTGCAGAAGCTATGTGATTGACCCTGAAAACGGCTTCATCCTCAACGGAGAAGAATATCCACTTCGTGGTGTTTCACGCCATCAGGACAGATGGGGCTTCGGTAATGCTCTTCTGCCTGAGCACCATGAGGAGGATATCGACCTCATAATGGAGGTTGGTGCAACAACAATCCGTCTTGCTCACTATCAGCACGACCAATATTTCTATGATCTCTGTGATGAAAAGGGTCTTGTTATCTGGGCAGAAATTCCATATATCTCAAAGCATATGCCAACAGCTCGCGAAAACACAATTTCACAGATGACCGAGCTTGTTGTGCAGAATTATAACCATCCGTCAATTGTTGTCTGGGGACTTTCAAACGAAATTACCATGCAGGGTGACAGTGACCCTGATCTTCTTGAAAACCATAATATTCTTAATGATTTGGTTCACGAGCTTGACAAAACAAGAAAAACAGTTATTGCTGCTGTTTCAATGTGCGATATTGAAAGTCCGTATATCCAAATTCCTGATTGTGTTTCATATAATCATTATTTTGGCTGGTATGGTGGCGACACCTCAATGAACGGGCCTTGGTTTGATAACTTCCATAAGCGCTTCCCTGAAATTCCGATCGGCTGCAGTGAGTATGGATGTGAAGCTCTTAATTGGCATACCTCCGACCCACAGCAGGGCGATTACACCGAAGAATATCAGGCATATTACCACGAGGAACTGATAAAACAGCTCTTTTCAAGAAAATATATGTGGGCAACACATGTCTGGAATATGTTTGATTTCGGTGCAGATTCCCGTAATGAGGGTGGCGAAAACGGACAGAATCATAAGGGTCTTGTAACCTTTGATCGTAAGTATAAGAAGGATTCATTCTATGCATATAAGGCGTGGCTTTCAGATGAAAAGTTTGTTCACCTTTGCGGCAAAAGATATGTTGACAGAGTGGAGGAGGTTACAAAGGTAACGGTTTACTCCAATCTCCCTGAGGTTGAACTTTTTGCAAACGGAAAGAGCCTTGGAAAGAAGGCTGCCGCAGACCACTTCTTTTATTTCGATGTACCGAATGTGGGTGAAACAGAGCTTGTTGCTGTTGCAGGTGAATTTTCGGATTCTTCCGTTATCCGTAAGGTTGATGAATTTAACAACTCCTATCGCCTCGTGGAAAAGGGTGCAGTGCTTAACTGGTTCGATATTGATGCTCCCGAAGGATATTATTCACTTAACGACAAGCTTTCTGATATAATGGCTTGTCCGGAGGGTGCAGCCTTTGTTAAGGGTCTTGCTGCACAGATGATGAAGGGCATCGGCAACACAGAAATGGGTGAGGATGCATTCGGTGGTGCTATGATGCAGATGATGGGCAGCTTTACGGTTCTTCGCCTTGCAAGCCTCATGGGTGCTGCTAATGTGAAGTTCTCAAAAGAAGACCTTCTCGGACTCAATGCAATGCTTAACAAAATAAAAAAACCATAACAAAAAACCGTTCCTGCAAATCGCAGGAACGGTGATTTTTTTGAAGAGCTATTATGCCTTTTTCTCTTTCTTCTCGTGGAAGAGAATCTTGTCAACAGGGAAGTAAAGCACAAACTGAAGAGTTGAGCAAACTGCTGTTGCGATTGTGAGAGAAAGACCACTGCCAAAGCCGAATTTTGTAACACAAAGACCGAAGATTGTCGGGTTAAGCCAAGCAGAGAAGCAAACAAGGGCAACTGTAAAGATTATGTAGATTGGAAGAGCAACCTTGATGTTTGCACTTGAATTGAAGGTTTTTTCCTTGTTAATGAAGAATGCAACAATCTGTGCAAGGATGTTTGCAACGTTTGCAGAAATGAAAAGTGCAAGACCACAACGCTCGCCTTCAATAACAGGATAATCAAATACCCACCAGTGGAAAGCAGTGTCGCTCAAATCCTTGATTGCCGGGATATTGTAAAGGATCGCAAGAGAAACCACCTGAACAATACAAGCACCAAGGCTAACTACAATAAACTTAACAAACTGCCAAAAGGTTTCAACCTTTTTGCCTTTTTTTGCAGCGGCAGCATCGATGTTATCTAACCAACTCATTTTAACACACCTCATATGAATTAAATTTGTAAACACAGTTTAACATAATAATTTTTTGGTGTCAATCTATTATATTTTTCTTTACAAAAATAAAAAAATATTTTATAGTATATTATGGAAATAAAAGTAAACACTTACTTTTGAATAACATTGAAAGGATAATGATTTATGGAACTCAAAGGATCTAAAACAGAGAAAAATCTTCGTGCTGCTTTTTCAGGTGAGAGCGAAGCAAGAAACAAATACACCTACTTTGCATCTGTTGCAAAGAAGGAAGGTTATCAGCAGATTGCTGCAATTTTCGAAGAAACAGCAAACAACGAGAAGGAACATGCAAAAATGTGGTTCAAGGAGCTTAAGGCTCTCGGAAACACAGCAGAAAACCTTCTTGCAGCAGCAGAAGGCGAGAATTATGAGTGGACAGATATGTATGCAACCTTTGCTGATGAAGCAGAGGAGGAGGGCTTTATAGAGCTTGCTGCAAAATTCAGAGCTGTTGCAAAAATAGAGAAATCTCACGAGGAAAGATACAGAAAGCTTCTTTCAAATGTTGAGATGCAGAAGGTTTTCGAAAAGTCAGAGGAAACAATGTGGGAATGCCGCAACTGTGGTCACCTTGTGATGGGTAAGAAGGCACCTGATGTTTGCCCTGTTTGTGCACATCCACAGAGCTATTTTGAGGTAAGAAAAGAAAACTATTGATTAAATAATAATGAAACACCCTTTATCGGAAGATAAAGGGTGTGTTTTTTGCGAAAGAGTAACCAAAGGTCACAGAATCGAGGTAAAAGTAAGCAAAAGTAGTGTAGAGATTAAAAATACTGCTTATACTCCGGTTCTGTTTTTAATTCTGTTAGCAGTTCACCTATGTTTTCAAAAAACGATTTTCCAACAAATCCTCGGAAAGGCTCCCACATTGCGGGTAGCGCATTGTCGTGTGCGCAAATATATTTCCATTCATCTTCATCGTATTGATAGACTGCTTCCAGTTGATAAGTAAAAAAACTTTTTCATCCTTCAGTACAACATACCTCATTGAACGATCTTTTGAATAAAACACTTTTACAACTTTATCAGAAAATGTATCAAGATGCTTGTCGTACATCATTTCTACAACAGTTTCCCAAGACGGCATTGGAGGTATTTCTACCACGGCTTTCTTCTTAAACAGTTTTGTAAAGAAGTTCATTTTGTGTTCTCCTTTGCGGTGTTGATGGAGGAGATGAGCATTCTGCGAATTGAACCACAATCATGCAATATGGTCTTAGCAATTTCATCAGAGATAATATCCGCTTTTTGTGCTATTTCAATCCAATATTCTGTTTCATAGCATTCCTTCAACGAGATCTGTAGTTTTGCAATAAAATCAGGACGGCTGTGTGCATATTTTGCCTCGCGGATATTTGCTCCAATACTTGTACCGCTTCGTTCAAGCTGGTTTGACAAAGAATAATGTCCTTTTATATCATCTGTCAGTTTTAATATTTGAATTGCAAATTCTGTTGACATATCAGCAAGTTTATTTTCAGCCATAGAAATCACCTCTTTGAATACATTATATCACAGCTCTTGATGCTTTTCAATGAAATCGCGCGAGCGCGATGAAATCCTCACTACGCTCGGATGAAATCTGCTTCGCAGATGAAATCAAATCCGTCCTTCTCCCGACGAAGTCGGATTTCATCACGGAGTGATTTCATCCCACGAAAGTGGGATTTATCCCGTCCGATAGGACGGATTTAGTTGAAAAGAACCCACACTTGTTGTAAACAAATGTGGGTTCTTTTCTGGCCCGCCCGAAGGGATTTGAACCCCCGTTCTTCAGAATCGGAATCTGCTGCGTTATCCAGCTGCGCCACGGACGGATGTTTTACTTTCTAATTATAATATTACGGTGTTGTTTTTTCAAGAGGAAAAGACTATAATTAAAAAAACTGTAATATACTAAAACAGAGGATGCCTATCTCTTATTGGTTTCCCACAGTGAAAACTGTTTTTATCCCATAAGAATTGGGAGGTTAGAAGAAATGGTCGGTTTTTTACTGACTCAACCAATGGTTTGTTGATATTTATTCCCCTATGTCATAAAATGTTTACGAAAGGAGGTCGAGTATGGATCAAATTAAAATAGGTAAGTTTGTTGCCGAAAGACGAAAAACAGCAGGTCTTACCCAGCTTCAGCTTGCAGAAAAGCTGGGTGTAAGTGATAGAGCTGTTTCGAAATGGGAAAACGGAAGATCTATGCCTGATTCGTCCGTAATGCTTGACCTATGCAATGAATTAGGCATAACAGTTAATGACTTGTTATCAGGGGAGGTTGTTACAGTGGATAATTACAATAAAGAAATTGAAAGCAAATTGCTTGAAATGGTAAAGCAAAAAGAAGAAAGTGATAAAAGATTGCTTATGCTTGAGTGGGTTATCGGTATTCTTTCTTGTGTGCTTATATTTGTGCCAGCGGCAATTGTTGCATATTTTCCTATGGAAGAGTGGCAGCAATTTGCTGTTATTCTGCCGGGTCTTATTCCCGGAGTTGTCGGATTGTGCTTTGCTATGAGAATTGAACAGGTGGCAGGTTACTATGAGTGCAAGCACTGCAAGCACAGATATGTGCCCACTCTTAAAGCTGTTTGGTTTGCTATGCATATGGGCAGAACAAGATATATGAAATGCCCACATTGTGGTAAGAAATCCTGGCAGAAAAAAGTTATAAGCAAAGAAAATGACAATTGAAATTATATTCGGGTACTGATTCAGTGCCCGAATATATTTTTATTGAGAATCCTTACAAAAAAACTCAAAAAGTAAATAAATTTCTTTACAAATTGCCATATATGTATTATTATGAAAATATTAAATGCTTCGGCAAAAAATGAAAGTGGTGAAGTTATGGAAAAACTCGAAAAAAGATATGGTCTGCCAACAGCTATATGTATGGTTGTGGGAACTGTTATCGGATCAGGTGTTTTCTTTAAGGCACAAAATGTTCTTGTTGCAACAAATGGTGATATGCCTCTTGGTATTCTTGCTTGGGTGATCACAGGTCTTCTCATGATTATCTGTTCATTGCAGTTTGCTTCAATGGCACAGAAATACCAGAAGGTCAGCGGTGTTGTTGACTATGCTGAGGTTACTTGTGGTAAGGGCTATGCATATTATCTTGCATGGTTTATGGTTAATGTTTACTATCCCGGTATGACATCTGTTCTTGCGTGGGTATCAGCGCGCTATTTCGGTGTTCTTTTTGGCTGGGATTTAGCAAGTCCTCAGGTTCTTTGTTTGGCTGGCTTTGCTCTTATCGCATCTTACACACTCAACGCTTTCTCACCAAGGCTTGCAGGTAAGTTTCAGATCAGTGCAACTGTTATCAAGCTTATTCCTATCACCCTGATGGCAATTGTTGGTACAATAGTCGGTATCAGATCAGGTGTTCTTACAGAGAATTTCACATCCGTTGTTGATGCAGCTGCTCAGGCAGTTGGCGGTGGAAAGAGTGCAGGCCTCTTCGCAGCAGTTGTTGCAACTGTTTTCGCATATGAAGGCTGGATTGTTGCCACATCAATCAATGCAGAGCTCAAGAATCCCAAGAGAAATCTTCCAATCGCTCTTACAATCGGTGCTGTTATCGTTGTTGTTGCCTATGTTTTCTATTACATTGGTGTTGGCGGCGGTGCTTCAACCGAGGTGCTTATCAAAGAAGGTGCAACAACAGCATTCACAAACATCTTCGGCAAGGTTGGTGGTACCTTCCTTAACATCTGCATTGTTATTTCATGTCTCGGTACACTCAATGGTCTTATGGTTGGTGCAACCCGTGGTATGTATGCTATCGCATCCCGTGAAGAAGGACCAAGACCTGAAATGTTCAATCAGATTGACAAGACAACAAACATGGTAACAAACTCTTCAATCTGGGGCTTGTTCGTATGTAGCGCATGGCTCGTTTATTTCTATGGCGCAAACCTCACAGAGGGTTGGTTCGGTTACTTCAATTTTGACTCATCAGAGCTTCCGATTGTTACAATTTATGGTATGTATATTCCGATTTTCATTGCATGGATGATCAAGGAGAAGGAGCTCGGATTTGTAAAGCGTTTCGTATTACCGATCATTGCTATTGCAGCTTGTGGATTTATGGTATTTGCTGCTGTTTATGCTCACGGCATTACACTATACAATGCGGCTAAAGTGAATGGTGAATTTTCATTCCCTGTATTATTCTATCTCATCCTTTTTGCTATTATTATGCTTGCAGGAGCATTCGTAAGAAACAGCAAAAAGAAATAAAACTTGTATAAAATTAAAGCCTCGGCAATGCCGAGGCTTTGATTTTTGTTCGTTTTTATTTGAATAAGTAAACTCTTGTTTCGTATGGCTTTGTTGTGAAGCCGTTGCCGGAGAGTTCTCCATCATTGTAGTTTGAAAGAACAAGCTCACCTTTTGAAAGGTCGATTCCGTCAGGTGCCTTGAAGCTTACTGAATCCTCTGTGAAGGAGGAAACAACAAGAAGCTTTACACCATCAAGATTTCTTTCATAAACAAAGAGCTGTTTGCTATTTTTATTGTACTGCTTAAAGTCACCATAGATAGCAACCTCATTTTCCTTGCGGAATTTGAGAAGCTTTCTGTAGTAGTGGAGGATTGAATCCTCGTCTGCTTCGGCAGCTGCAACATTTATTTCCTTATAGTTAGGGTTAAGTGTGAACCAGGGCTCTGCAGTTGAGAAGCCTGCGTACGGACCATCATTCCACTGAACGGGAGTTCTTGAGTTTTCGCGGGAGCCTGCATTTGCAAGCTTAATGAACTTTTCACCCTTGATACCGAGCTTGTTGAACATTATCTGGTTGTTGAAGGTAATCATATCCTTGAACTCGTCAATAGACTTAAGCTCAATGTTTGTCATACCGATTTCCTGACCCTGATAAATGAATACTGTACCTTTTTGAAGGTAGCACATTGTTGCAAGCATCTTTGCACTTTCTACTCTGTATTTAAGGCTGCCGTATCTGTCAACAATTCTTGGGTGGTCATGGTTTTCAAGATAGAGTGTGTGCCATGCCTTTCCGTTCATAGCATCGTACCATTTCTGGTAGCACTTTTTCATCTTTTTGAGATTGAAGGGAGTTTTTATCCAGTCTGTCATGAAGCAGTCTGCTTCAAGGTGGTCGAAGCTGAACATTGTTTTGAGCACCTGTCCGTCACCCTCGGTAACGAATTTGAGTGCTCTTTCTGTTGTAAGGAGAGGACCTTCACCAACTGTGAAGCAATCGTATTTTGAGAGCACATCGTCATGGAATTCCTTCAGATATTCGTAAAGGTGAGGACCACCGTTATAGTGCTCCATGCCGCAAGCAACAGGAATCGGGAAACCATTTGGGAGTCCTTCCTTTTTTGATATGTAGGTGATAACATCCTCTCGGAATCCGTCAACACCCATATCAAGCCAGAATTTCATGATATCCTTAACTTCCTGACGGACCTTGGGGTTGTCCATATTAAGGTCTGGTTGTCCTTTTGTGAAAACATGGAGATAATATTCGTCAACAGCTTCCACATACTCCCAGGCACCGCCTTCGAAGGTGGAGAGCCAGTTATTTGGTGGCTTTTTGCCGTTTTTGCCTTTGCCTTTGCGCCAGATGTAATAATCGTGGTATGGGTTATCAACGCTCTTGCAAGCCTCCTTGAACCAGTGATGGTCTGTGGAGGTGTGATTGATAACGAGGTCCATGATGACCTTTATATCACGTTTGTGACATTCTTCGAGAACCTCTTTGAAATCATCAAGTGTTCCGTATTCTGGTTGGATATCTCTGTAATCGGCAATATCATAGCCATAGTCTCTTTGAGGAGAAACAAAAAGAGGGGAAAACCAGATGGCATCTGCACCAAGACTCTTTACATAATCGAGCTTTGAGAGGATACCCTTAAGGTCACCGATGCCATCTCCGTTACCGTCGCAGAAGGAACGTGGCCATATCTGGTAAACAACCATTTCTTTGTACCAGGATTTTTTCATAGAAAAACCTCACTTTACAGTATATTAATATGATTTTATCATAGTGTAAAATAAAATACAACAATAAATTCACATGTGGTTAATTAAAAAAACAGGAAAATTTACGATTTAGTAAAAATTTGCTATGTACTTTTTTGAAATAGTATTGTATAATATAGCAGATAACCACGTTATGTGAGGTATATGATGGATAAAAAGAACAAGTTGATTGTTGCTATCGGGCTTCTTATCATAGTCGCTGCAACAGTATTGATAATTGCATTGGTGAACGATGTAACAGATGATGGCTTGGAGGAAAACACAGGCTTCTACACCCTCCAGCCAACCACAACACAGCAGGCACCTCTTGCAACTGATTCATGGATAAATCTTGAGGAAATCGCAAGTGGTCTTGCAACATCCACTGACCCAAGCTCAACAGATGTATCGGGAGTTATCACCACAGGTGGTCCTGTTCAGGGGTATTTCTTCGATGCGTACGGAAACCTTGTGGATGCTGCAGGAAATGTTATCATCCCTGCAAATCAGGTGAATAATCAGGGTGGTAGCAATCAGGGTGGCACAAATAACAGACCACCTGAAACCACAATGGATAACACTCAGGCACTTGATCAGCCTGTCACCAATAGTGGTGAGCTCAGTGAATTTGAATTGGATGAAAATGGTGTTATTACCAGATATCTCGGTGATAAAAAGGATGTTCTTATTCCTGAAAAGATTCAAGGCAAGTATGTCAGGGGTATCGGAGCGAATTGCTTTGCAAAATCCCAGATAAGATCTGTCTATATTCCGGAAACTGTCACAAGCATAGGGAATTATGCATTCGAGGGATGCATATATCTCACAAATGTTTCATTTGACAGCGGTAGTGCTAAGGTTAACATAGGCTCAGGTGCTTTTGAGAATTGCCTGAAGCTTGAAAGAATTACATTACCGGTTGTAACGAATCTCGGCGATATTGCGTTTTATAACTGCACATCCTTAAAATATGTTCGTCTTGCAGATGGCTCAAAGCAGATCGGAAGCTATGTATTCGGTAATTGCACGGCACTCGAGACTGTTGTTATTCCTGAATCGGTAGATAAAATCGGCACACTCATTTTTGAGGGCGCGAACAATCCTGAGCTTACTGTTGTTACACCAAGTGATTCAACTGCTTGGGAATATGCTGAAACAGCAGGAAAGAAGCACACAACTCACGAATAAAATCCAACCGTGACCATTTTCGGTCACGGTTTTTTTAACCATTGTCCGTTCAGTGAATATAATGAACAGACGGACAAGAAATTTCCGTTATTTTTATATCCGTGATTAAAATGCATTCATTTGGCAAAAATACGGGTGTAAATTAAATTCGGAGATGGTATTTTTGAATATTAAACGAGGAGATATTTTCTATGCTGATTTAAGTCCCGTTGTCGGCTCGGAGCAGGGTGGCGTCAGACCTGTACTTATAGTTCAGAATGATGTTGGGAATCGCTACAGCCCCACTGTAATAGCGGCTGCAATCACAAGTCAGCAATTTAAAACCCGTATGCCCACACACATCAGTGTTAATGCTTCGGTCTGTGGTCTTTCAAAGGATTCTGTTGTTCTTCTTGAGCAGATTCGTACTCTTGATAAGAAGCGTCTTAAAGAGAAAATGGGTAATCTACCCGAAACAGATATGGACAGGATAGATGATGCACTGTCTGTCAGTATAGGATTAAAGTGAGGGGTATGAATACCTCTCACTTTTTATAACATTAAATAAATGTTAAGTCCTCCGACATAACTTGACAACAAGTTGTTTGTAGTGTAAAATGTTTTTAGTAAATTGGAGTAAAATGTTCAACTATGGAGGCAAAATAAATGTCAAAACGTTTTTTTACATCAGAATCGGTTACTGAAGGCCATCCCGATAAAGTCTGTGACCAGGTTTCCGATGCTATTCTTGATGCAATGCTCGCTCAGGATCCTATGTCCCGTGTTGCTTGTGAAACAACCTGCACCACCGGTATGGTTATGGTAATGGGTGAAATCACAACTAATGCACAGGTTGATATTCCGTCAATCGTTCGTGAGGTTGTTTGCGGAATAGGATTTGATAACAACGAATGTGGCTTCGATGGTAATACCTGTGCAGTTTTTCAAACAATCGATAAGCAGTCACCTGATATCGCTATGGGTGTTGATAAATCACTCGAGCTTAAGGATGGTGAAGCTGATGAATACAATCTTCATGGTGCAGGCGACCAAGGCATGATGTTCGGCTTTGCTTGTAATGATACAGAAGAGCTGATGCCACTTCCTATCTCTCTTGCACACAAGCTTGCACTTCGTCTTACCGAGGTAAGAAAGAACGGAACACTTTCATACCTTCGTCCTGATGGTAAGAGCCAGGTAACAATTGAGTATGATGATGAAGATAAGCCGGTAAGAGTTGAAGCTGTTGTTGTTTCGTCACAGCATGATCCGATTGAAATGGAAATTCTTCGTGAAGATATTCTTGAGAATGTTATCAAGCCGGTTATTCCTGCGAAGTATCTCGATGCTGACACTAAAATATATGTTAACCCCACAGGCAATTTTGTTGTAGGCGGTCCTGTTGGAGACAGTGGCCTTACAGGAAGAAAGATTATTGTGGATACATATGGTGGATATTCACGCCATGGAGGCGGCGCTTTCTCGGGTAAAGACCCAACAAAGGTTGACAGAAGTGCTGCTTACGCTTCAAGATATGTTGCAAAGAATATTGTTGCTGCAGGTCTTGCAGAAAAGTGTGAGGTGCAGCTGGCTTATGCAATCGGAGTTGCTCGCCCTGTTTCTGTTCGTGTTGATACTTTTGGTACTGGCAGGCTTTCTGATGCAAAGCTTGAAGAGCTTGTTAACAAGCATTTCGATCTTCGTCCTGCTGCAATCATTGAGAAGCTTCAGTTGAGAAAGCCACAGTACAGACAACTTGCGGCATATGGTCATATGGGTAGAATTGATCTTGATGTTGCTTGGGAAAAGACAGATATGGCAGAAAAGCTTAAGCTTGATGCAGGTATCTGATTGATTTTAACATGGAAAATAAACCGGAAAAGAAAAAAGTACACGACGATCATCGCAAACGCGTGAGAGAAAATGTGTTGAAAAATGGATTATCGCAGCTCGAGGACCATAGGCTTCTCGAGCTACTCCTATTTTATTCCATTCCACGTAAGGATACCAATGAGTTGGCACATCATATTCTGGAGGATGAATTTGATGAGTCATGGTGTGAGCTTTTAAAAGGTGATTTAGACAGATTTAAACGGATTTTCGGCGTCGGTGAAAATACAGCTGTGTTACTTTCTGTTGTTGGTGAGATACATCGCAGAGCCTCTAAGCCGACTGGTGTGAAGAAAAGATATTATAAAACTGCAGATGATTATATTTCGCTTGCAAAAGAAAGACTTGAGGGCGAAGCTGTTGAAAAGGTGTATATTCTTTGTTTTGATAATGCAGGTAAGCTGAAAAAATCGGTACAGCTTTCTTCTGGCGGCGAGGTATCGGCGCTTTTGGACGTGCGCAAAGCAGTGCAAACCGTAATGGATTGCGATGGCGTAAAGGCTGTGCTTTGTCACAATCATCCCACGGGTAATTGTGAACCCTCTGCAGGGGATATTGACACCACACGCTCCCTTTGTGTTATGTTCAGAAAATTAGGCTTTTTTCTTGTTGACCATATAATCATAGGTGAAAATGGTGACGCGTTTTCAATGTATTCTGACCCACAGTTTAAGGGTATGTTTTATTAAAAAAATAAACTCACCATAACGGGTGATAAAATAAAGCTTGTTAAATCGGCACACAGGGCGCAAGGCAATGTGTGCCGGGTTTTTTTTATGCCAATGCTTCCGTAATAAATCGTCATTGTGTAAAATGTTGTTTCTGTTGAACCCATCATAACACAAGCACATCTTCCGAGAAAGCTGTCTGGACCCACATCCTTGAGTATGGCTTCAAGCATACTCAAGGACCCACTTCCTGATATTGGTGATAATATAGCAAGAGGGGTTAATTGTTGTGGAATTCCGAGAAATTCTGTGATTGGTGAAAGAAGGCTGCAAAGAGTTTCAAGGCCACCTGATTGTCGGAGTGTGTTTATTGCAAAAATCAATGCAATGAGAGGGGGTGTGATATCAAGTACAATGCCAAAGCCCCTTTTTGCACCTTCGAGAAATTCAGAGAAAACATCAACACCCTTAACCAATCCGAAACATATAATAGAAACAATCACAAGTGGTATAAGTGCATCGCTGAATAGCCTCATTTAAATAACCTCTTAAGTAAAAAAGTTGTTAATAAACCCACGGATATAGAGCAAATAGATGTGCACAGAGCAGGTAAAAGAATTTCGGTGGGTGAAGAAGAGCCATGCTGTTGACGAAGCAAGGCAACTGTTGTCGGCACAATGTGAAGACATGCTGTGTTGATTACCACGAATCTTACCATGTTGTCACTTGCCTTATCGGACGGATCAAGTCTTTGAAGCCTCTTCATAGCCTCAAGTCCAAGTGGCGTTGCAGCGTTATCAAGTCCGAGAAGATTCGCTGTCATGTTCATTGCGATGGCTTCTTTTGTGGCACTGTCTTGTAGCTTCGGGAATAAAATTTTCAGAATGGGGGAGAGTAATTTGCACAAACTCTTTGTTAATTCGCTTTTTTCTGCAATGTTTACAATACCATTCCAGAAGCAAAGCATTCCCGCAAGACGAATGGCAAGGTTTATTGCCTCTGTGCCGCTTCCGATGATTGAGGAGGATAAATTACCCATGTTACCCGTTACAGCAGCTGCCAATAATGAGAAAACCACCATCAGTGGCCAGATATATTGCATCATAGTACCATTTATCACCCCTGAATGCTTATTTATATACTTGACTAGATATTACAATATATAGTATAATTTAACATATATAATACCAAAATTTTGTATTTTTCCGAAAGGACAGGCATAAAATGGCAAAAGCACAAACACCAAAAGAATATGGTAACGACAGTATCAAAAAGCTTAAGGGTGCTGACAGAGTACGTAAGCGCCCAGCTGTTATTTTCGGCTCCGATGGTATTGAGGGCTGTGAGCATTCCATATTTGAAATAATTTCCAACTCTATCGACGAAGCAAGAGAGGGGCACGGCAAGAAGATTATTGTAACTCGTTTTCTTGACCATTCTGTTGAGGTGCAGGATTTCGGACGAGGAATTCCGGTTGACTATAACCAACGCGAGAAATGTTATAACTGGGAGCTTGTTTTCTGTGATTTGTATGCAGGCGGCAAGTATGACACAAATGATGGCGGCAGTTATGAATATTCTCTTGGTCTTAATGGTCTCGGCCTTTGTGCCACACAGTATGCTTCAGAGTATATGGAGGCTGAAATTCACACCGGCGGATATTGCTATGAGCTTAATTTCAAAGCTGGTAAAATCAATGGTGAAATGAAGAAAACTCCGTATGATAAGAAGGACACCGGTTCAAGAATCAAGTGGCGTCCCGACCTGAAGGTTTTCACTGATATTAATATCCCTCTTGAATATTTTCAGGAAACAATAAAAAAGCAGGCTGTTGTTAATAACGGTATCAAATTCATTCTCAGAAATCAGCTCACAGAAACACGCTTTGAAACCTTTGAATATATCTACGAAAACGGTATTGTGGATTATATCAACGAGGTTGTGGGTGACGAATCACTCACATCTGTTCAATTCTGGCAGGCAGAGAGAAAGGGTCGTGACCGTGACGATAAGCCTGAGTATAAGCTTAAAATGAATATGGCTCTTTGCTTTTCTAAAACAAAGCAGCTCAAAGAATATTATCACAACTCAAGCTTCCTTGAGCACGGTGGTGCTCCAGAGAAGGCAGCAAGAAGTGCATTTGTGTCACAGATTGATGCCTATATGAAGCAAAACAGCAAGTATCTCAAAACTGATCCGAAAATCAGCTTTCAGGATATTGAGGATTGCCTTGTATTTGTGGTTTCGTCCTTCTCAACACAGACCTCTTATGAAAATCAGACCAAGAAGGCAATTACCAACAAGTTTATTCAGGAGGCAATGACCGAATTTATCAAGCATCAGCTTGAAATTTATTTCATTGAGAATAAGCTTGATGCAGATAAGCTTTGTGATCAGATTCTCATCAATATGCGCTCCCGTGTTAAGGCGGAAAGCACAAGGCTCAATCTTAAGAAAACTCTCGCCTCATCAAATGATATGACCAGCAGAGTTGAAAAATTCGTTGATTGCCGAAGCAAAGATAAGAATGAAAGAGAGATCTTTATAGTTGAGGGTGACTCTGCTCTCGGTGCCTGTAAGCAGGCTCGTGATTCAGCCTTCCAGGCAGTTATTCCCGTACGAGGTAAAATTCTTAACTGTCTTAAGTTTGACTATAACAGAATTTTCAAAAGTGAGATTATTGTTGATTTGATCAAGGTGCTGGGTTGTGGTGTTGAGGTTTCTTCGAAATCAAATAAGGAGTTGTCATTGTTCAACCTCGAAGCTCTTCGCTGGAATAAAATCATAATCTGTACCGATGCCGATGTTGACGGCTTCCACATCAGAACACTTATTCTCACAATGATTTACAGACTTATGCCGACTCTTCTCAAAGAGGGTAAGGTGTTTATTGCCGAATCTCCTCTTTACGAAATTAATTCTAAGGGTCAGACATGGTTTGCATATACAGAGAAAGAGAAGGCAATGGCACTTGAAGAAATCGGCGATGCGAAATTTACAATTCAGCGTTCAAAGGGTCTTGGTGAGAACGATGCTGATATGATGTGGCTCACCACAATGAACCCCAAAACCCGTCGCCTTATCAAGGTAACACCGGATGATGTTGAAAGCCTTATAGATGAGAAATTTGAGCTTCTTCTCGGTGACAATCTTCAAGACAGAAAAGAATATATCGCAGAAAACGGTCATCTTTATATTGACCTTGCAGATATTTCATAACAGGAGAGAATTATGGCAAGAAAGAAAAAAGATAATGCCCCGGTTGTTGAGGAAACCGTTAAGGCAAATATTATCGGAGCAGGTGAGGTTGTTGTGCAGCCTATCACCGAAACGCTTGAAACTAACTTTATGCCTTATGCAATGAGTGTTATTGTTTCGCGTGCTATTCCTGAAATAGATGGCTTCAAGCCATCTCACAGAAAGCTCCTTTATACCATGTATAAGGCTGGCTTGCTCAGTGGTGCAAGAATCAAGTCTGCCAATATTGTGGGTAAGACAATGCAGCTCAACCCCCATGGTGATGCAGCAATTTATGAAACAATGGTTCGTCTTTCAAGAGGTAACGAGACGCTCCTTCATCCCTATGTTGACAGTAAGGGTAACTTCGGTAAGGCATATTCAAAAAATATGGTTTATGCTGCATCCCGTTACACAGAAGCAAAGCTTGAAAGCATCTGTGCAGAGCTTTTCTCTGATATTGACAAAGATACCGTTGACTTTGTGGATAACTATGATAATTCAATGAAGGAGCCCACACTCCTTCCCGTTACCTTTCCGAGTGTGCTTGTTAATATGAACAGTGGTATTGCCGTGGGTATGGCAAGTAACATCTGCTCTTTTAATCTTCGGGAGCTGTGTGAGACCACAATCGGGCTTGTAAAGAATCCTGATTTTGATATTTTTGAAACACTCAAGGCTCCCGATTTCATTGGCGGAGGGCAGATTATTTATGACAGAGCCGCTCTTGAGGAGGTTTATAACACCGGCAGAGGTTCTGTGAAAATCAGAGCGAGATATAATTACGATAAATCAAATAACTGCATCGATATCACAGAAATTCCACCAACAACCACCTGCGAAGCGATTATTGAAAAGATAATTGAAAAGGTTAAGGCGGGATCATTAAAGGAAATCAGTGATGTCCGTGATGAGACGGATAAATCAGGTCTTAAAATAACAATTGACCTTAAGCGTGGCACAGATGCAGAGAATCTTATGAAGAAGCTTTATAAGATGACTCCTCTTGAGGATAATTTCAGTGCAAACTTCAATATTCTTGTGGCAGGTGTGCCGAGGGTAATGGGGATTGCAGAAATTCTCACAGAGTGGATTGCATTCCGCACAGAGTGTGTAAGCAGAAGGGTGTATTTTGATTTAACAAAAGCAAAGAAGCGGTTGCATCTCCTTTTGGGTCTCAAGAAAATTCTTCTTGATATAGACAAGGCAATTAAGATTGTCCGTGAAACCAAAGAAGAGGTTGAGGTTGTTCCTAATCTTATGATTGGATTCGGTATCGATGAGGAGCAGGCAGAGTATGTTGCTGAAATCAAGCTTCGTCACCTCAACAGAGAGTATATTCTTAAGAGAATTGCCGATGTGGATGAGCTTAAAAAGAGCATTGAGGATATGGAAGATATTCTCAAGAGCAAATCACGAATCAAGAAGATTATTGTTGATGAGCTCACAAAGGTTTCTGAAAAATATGGAAAAGACAGACGCAGTGAGATTATCTATGATTGCGATACTGATGTAAGCATTGAAGAGGAAATCCCCGACTATGAAGTAAATCTCTTCTTCACAAGAGATGGTTACTTTAAGAAGATTACACCACTTTCACTCAGAATGGGTGGTGAGCAGAAATTTAAGGAAGGGGATGAAATGAGTCAGACAGTGAATTCCACAAACACTGCAGAGCTTCTCTTCTTTACCGATCAGTGTCAGGTTTATAAAGCAAGAGCTTGTGATTTTGAAGACACAAAGGCAAGCGTGCTCGGTGATTTCATCCCGTCAAAGCTTGAATTTGACAAGGATGAAAAGCCAATCTACATGGCAGTAACAAACGATTACAAGGGCTATATGCTCTTCTTCTTTGAAAATGGTAAGGTTGCCAAGGTTGATATGGCAGGCTATCAGACCATTACAAAGCGTAAGAAGCTCATTAAGGCTTACAGCAACAAATCACCTATTGTGTCTGCTATGTATATAAAAGAGGATACAGAGCTTGTGCTTGTTTCAACTGCAGGCAGACATCTTCTTGTTAACACTGCAGCCATTTCGCCAAAGACCACCAAGGATACTGCTGGTGTGAATGTGCTTACAGTGAAGAAATATCACAAGCTTCAGAGTGTGAGACAGTACAGAGAGGGTGAGTTTGCAAAGCCTCACCGCTACAGAACCAAAACGCTTCCTGCAGCAGGTGCACTGCTCAGCTCAGATGATACAGGTGAACAGCTTCAGCTTTCTCTTGAGTGATAAAAAAATACCTGCTCCGTGAGGAGCAGGTACATGAAAAAGCAAGAAAAGATGATAATTTGTTTTTGCCATAGGATGTGTAACACATAAACAAATTATGCAAACGCCTTTGAATTCTTTCTTGCTGATACTATTATATGTATATCGCCCGATAATATGCATTTAAAATTTTTTTGAAGAAAAGTGAAAAAAGACTTGCTTTTTATAAATGGCTGTGGTATTATATTCGGGCGTTGTAAATATGATTTATTTCCCAATGAAAGGAATGTATATATGGAATTCTTGTGGTATCACTATCTTCTTGGTGCTGTCCTTATAATTTCATCAATCTTTATCGTTATTTTGGTTATGCTTCAGCAGAGCCAGCAGCAGGGCCTTTCCGGTGCTATTGCAGGTGGAAGCGATTCCTTCTTTGATAAAAACAAGGGCAGAACAAAAGAAGCAAAGCTTGCAAACATTACAAAGATTTTTGCAATTGTTTTCTTCATTACAGCTCTTGTAGCAGTTCTTGTTTTTGCATTAGTTAAATAATTATAGCCCTGATTTTATCAGGGTTAAATATGAGTTATTAGCTCAGTAGGCAGAGCACCTGCCTTTTAAGCAGGGTGTCCGGGGTTCGAATCCCCGATAACTCACCAAAAAGAACAGCAATTCTCATTTGAGAATTGCTGTTCTTTTTTTTACTCAATAACATTAACAAGGTCGGAAAGTTCTTTTCTTTTTTTGTTTCTCAGCTTATCCTCGGGGTGAGCATAGCCGAGAGTTATAACTAGTCTTACAGGCTTTGAAATTTCACATTCCTTGCGAATTTTCTTATCGTCAAGCCATCCTAAAATGCAGGTGGAAAGTCCCTGCGCAGTAGCCTCTGCTGTGATGTACGCGGCAAGAATTCCTATATCAATCGAGCGATAATCGTTACCCTTGATTTTTGCACCTGCAGCTGCAGAGGATACATAACTTTCTTCTGAAATAACAAGTACAATTGGCGCTTGGGTGGAAAATTTGTTAAGTCCCATTCCCTTCGTATGCTCTGCCACAGCCTTTGCCTTTTCGCCTTTGCAAACAGTGATGTGGTATGGCTGACCGTTGCAGGCAGAAGGGGAAAGTCGCGCTGCTTCAAGTATAGCCTGAAGCTTATCTTCCTCTACAGGTCTCTTTTCATCATAGTGCCTGCAGGATTGTCTGCTTAATGCAATTTCGCTGAAATTCATAAAATTCCTCCGTATTAGGTTGCTTTCTTTTCTTTGAGAGCTAAGGCTACCGCCTTTCATATTGCTATTATACCATATAAAATAAAAAGAGCAAGGCAAAGCCTTGCGAAAAATACTTATTCCTTCTTACCTATTACTTCTTACTTTCCAAAAAATCCTGAATGCAATTTAGGTAAGAGTGAAGAAGTAAGAGGTAATAAGTAAAAATCCTGAATACTTTCGCATTCAGGATTTTTTGGTGCCGCTGACCGGACTTGATGGGCTACGCCCATCATTCGCTGCGTTTCACTTGCGAACACCCGATTGTGTTCGGCTTCGCCGAGACGGTTCAAGTCCTGTTTAATCGTAAACAAAAAAACAGAGTCACCACAAAGTGATAACTCTATTTTTGGTGCCGCTGACCGGACTTGATGGGCTACGCCCATCATTCGCTGTGTTTCACTTGCGAACACCCGATTGTGTTCGGCTTCGCCGAGACGGTTCAAGTCCTGTTTAATCGTAAACAAAAAAATAGAGTCACCACAAAGTGATAACTCTATTTTTGGTGCCGCTGACCGGACTTGAACCGGTACGGTGTTGCCACCGAGGGATTTTAAGTCCCTTGCGTCTGCCTATTCCGCCACAGCGGCACATCCACTAAATTATACTCATTGGTGGTGGAAATGTCAAGATTATTTCCATAAAAATATAACAAAATATCCCGACAATGTCTTCATTGTCGGGATTATTTGTTATTCAGCAAGAAGGTGGATTCTGTAGCTCTGACCGTCACCGTTTGGCTTGTAAGTAAGGTTGAGACCTGCATTCATAAGATATGCACCGCTGTACGTTTTACCTGTTTCAGTATCCTTGTAGGTTTTTTGTAGGTCAAGACCCTTAAGGCGAAGCATAAAGAACTGATTATATGCCTGCTTGATCTGTATAACCGTAACAAGTGCTTCGTTTTTATCCTCGCTCACATGCTGCCACGCAACCTTGAATTCATTTTCAAATGGCGTAATGAGTCTGTAAAGGTCACCATAGTGAATTACATCGTAATATCTGTGATAAAGCTCAATCTGTGCAGTGATTTCAGCCTTCTCCTCGGCAGTGAGCTTATCGGGGTCAAGCTCGTAGCCGAATGAGCCCCACAGAGCAACATTCATCTTTGTTTCGTAGCCTGTTCTTCTGCATGCGGAAACGTGGGCACCCATTGTGGATGTGGGATAGCACATGCTTGTTCCGAACTGGATTGTAAGTCTTTCGATCGGGTCTGTGTTGTCACTTGTCCAGATTTGTGGTGAATAGTAAAGCATACCCGGATCAAAGCGTCCACCGCCACCGGAGCAGTTTTCGATGAGAAGGTCAGGGAAGTCCTTTGTGAGTCTGTCCATGATCTCGTAAGTTCCGAGAACAAATCGGTGGAAAACCTCGCCTTGTCTCTCTTTTGGAAGCTGTGAGCAAGAAACCTCGGTAAGATTTCTGTTGAAATCCCATTTGAGATAATCAATGTTGTTATTGGAAAGAATATCGTGCATTCTTCCGTAAATATAGTCACGGACCTCTTTTCTTGAATAGTCAATAACATACTGTGTGCGGGCAATGGATTTGTCTCTGCCTTCAGTGTGTAAGCACCAATCGGGATGAGCTCTGTATATGTCTGAGTCAGGTGAAATCATTTCAGGCTCAAACCATATACCGAACTTAAGACCGAGCGCGTTAACTCTGTCAATAAGGTGTGAAAGACCACCCTTGAGCTTGTATTCAGCAACAACCCAGTCACCAAGAGAGCTTTTATCATCGTCGCGCTTACCAAACCAACCGTCGTCCATGACAAGCATTTCCAGGCCGATATCCTTGGCATGCTTTGCAAATGAAACAAGCTTATCGTCATCAAAGTCCATGCCCGTGCCTTCCCAGTTGTTGATGAGAAGAGGCCTTTTTGCTTTTTTCCATTTACCACGGATAAGGTTGTTTGCATAAAATCTGTGGAAGATTCGGCTCATTTCACCGAGACCTTCATTTGTGTAAACCATAACAGCCTCTGGTGAGTGGAATTCCTCGCCCGGCTCAAGATACCACTTGAAGCCGTCGGGGTTAATACCCATAACAAGCCTTGTGCAAGCAAAACCGTCAACCTCAACATCAATTGAGAAATTGCTGCTGTAAACAAGATTGAAGCCATAGCAGTCACCGTGATCCTCTGTGGTGCCTTTTGTAACAATGGCAGTGAAAGGGTTATGGTTGTGGCTTGATGAGCCTCTCTTGCTCTTGATTGACTGAATTCCGTGGTGAAGGGGGTATCTGTCAACAGCACGCTCCTTGCCCCATCTGCCGTAAAGATCAATCATTTCGTAATCCATACCGGGGAAATCAATGCATGCAGAGTGTACTGTGTCAATGTAAAATGGTTTGTCTGTTTTGTTTTCAACCTTAACTCGTCTTGTGATGACACCATGGTTATTGAAAACAGTATAAATAAGAGTCACAAGCACACCTGTTACAGCATCCTCTGTGAGAATTTCAAGTGTGTCTGCCTCGGAGTCCTCGTTAACATATGTGGATGGCATACCGGGGATAGGCTGCTTGCCACTGTATATTTTGTGGCTGACATATCTTAAATCTGTAACCTTGTTTCCTTCAGCGTTTTCAACAGCAAAGGCTGAAAGACGGAAATCTCCTGCACCGAATGTGGAATATTCAAGAGGTGTCACATCGGGTGAAAAATTATACACCATTGCACTTGGGCTGTCGGGGCAGAAGGAGGCGTAATTTGCTCTGAATCTTAATTCTTCAACCTCTGTGTCGGGGATAGTCGCACCATAATAATAATGCACAAGATAGTTGCCTTCAAAAACTCTGAATATGTATGAGGAAGTTTTTGTGTCAAGCTTAAAGGTTTTTGTTTCTTCAATAAATTTAATTGCCATATTAATTCTCCTCAATGATGTTGTATGCACTTACATCCTGTATTGTAAAGCTGTCATTTCCGATTTGTGTGTTAACGATTTCAAGCTTCAGTGCAGTGGCAGTAACGGCTTCGAAAGAAATATTTTCGTTAAGAATAACCTTTCCTGTGTGAATGAGCTTGTATTTGCCGTCAACCTCGGCGTATATGTTGAATTGCCTGATCGTTGCAGTTTTTTCGGTAATGAAAACCGTGTTAAAGGTCTGCTTCTCCTCAAAACGGAATTCAATATAATCACCTTGTTTACCTTGAAATGCTCCCATGTATGCTTCGACAGTATCGTTTTCAATACCATTTATCAGAACAGCAGAAGCATTCTGAACAATGTTTTCAATTTTGTTTGCTTTTTTCTTGCTGCAGCCTGAAAATGAACATATTATTGTTGCAAATGCAAGAATGAGTGCAACGCTTTTAATCCTTTTCATCTGCTAGTACCTTTACTTTCTTAAGGTTATCCGGTATTTTTATCTGCTGAGGACAGTGGGAGACGCAAACGCCACAACCAATGCAGTTGTGAGCTTGTCTTTCGAAAGGAATCTTTATGTAGCTTCTTTTGAAATCATCCGTATCACGGGATTTGTTATATTCGTTGTAGGCACTAAAGCAGGCAGGAATGTCCACATTAGCAGGACAGTGCTCCACGCAGTATTTGCAATCTGTGCAGGGAATAGCAAAATTTCTTCTGAAAAAATAATTTGCCTTTTCAATTGCTTCTTTCTCATTCGTTGAAAGCGGCTTGCCTTCATTAAAGGTTTTAAGATTATCTTCAACCTGCTCATAGGTTGACATTCCACTTAAGATGACCATAACATTTGGTAAATCGTTGACGAACCTCAGGGCGTAAGATGCGTATGAGGCATCTCCCAACTCATCAAAAACAGCTCTTGCCTCAGGGTTGAGCTTGTGGAGTGAGCCTCCTCTTACAGGTTCCATTACGATACAGGGAATGTTTCTTTCCTCAAGAGCCAGGTAGTAAGCCTTTGCGTTATCTGCCTCCCAGTCGTAATAGTTAATCTGAAGCTGAACAAAATCCCATTTGTATTTGTCGATAAGCTCAACAAAAAAATCATAATCTCCATGGTATGAGAAGCCCAGGTGCTTGATTCTGCCAAGCTTTTTCTGCTCTGTGAGGTATTCGTAGGATTTGTCAGCCTCAAAGGTTTTCATAATGTCTCTGTTGACAGCGTGAAGAAGATAGAAATCAAAATAATCTACACCACATTTTTCCAGCTGTCCCTCAAAAAGCTCCTGGGTGTGAATGTTATTATCTCTCATGTAAGAGCCGGGGAGCTTTGTTGCAAGGTAATAGCTTTCTCTTGGATATCTGCTTAATGCTTCCTTTGCAAAGCTTTCAGAATCGCCGCCATGGTAGAAATAAGCTGTATCATAATAGTTAACACCATTTTTCATTGCAAGATCAATTAAGCGTAACGCTTCCTCGCGATCAATAGCATCTTCGTTTTCGCTGATCTTTGGCAATCTCATAAGACCAAAACCAAGCTTTGAGATTGATTTTCCGATAGAATCAAAATAGCTGTATTGCATATTCAGACCTCCTAAGGATTTAGTGATGGTTTGATTATACAATACAGCAAAGCCTTTTACAAGATTTTATTAAAAGGTTGTTTCAATTATTTTTGTGGAATCAGCAGGGGAATAGCAGAAGCTGTCGATATGGTCTGCATCATAGAAATATCGTGGCTTGTTGGGTTTGTAGTCTGCCTTGAAGGCATCCACAATCACAAGCTTGAATTTCATCTTTTCTGGGATGATGCTTTTGATGTAAACACTTACATAGTCGCCTTCGCAAACATTTTCGGTGAATTCTGCAAGACCGGAAAGGTTTGGTGTGAGCTCTACGAAAATACCGTAGTTTTCCACGCTCCTTATTACACCGCTTACTGTTTCACCAACCTGGAAAAGTGATGCGTTTTCTTCCCATGTGCCCAGAAGCTCTTTGTGAGTGAGAATAGCCCTGCCTTGTTCATCAAAGCTTCTTATGATTGCTTTAATGTTTTCACCTATGCTGAAGCGTACATTCGGGTGTGGGATTCTTGAAACTGAAATGTTATCAATTGGCAGAAGCGCGTTTACGCCACAGCCAATATCGCAGAAAGCACCAAATTGCTCAAGATGCGTTATTGTTGCATCGATGATATCACCGGCTGTAAGCTGAGATAAGTATTCGTTTGTGAAGAGCTCCTGAACTTTTCGTCTGCTGAGGTAAGCAATTTTCTTACCTTCCTCTGTGACGATTCGTTCGATAATGAATTTTACGGGCTTGTTTACACGGGCTATGATGGCGATATCCTTTGTCTGACCGTCAGCAATACCCATAGCACACTCCTCACGGGGAATGATGCCTTCAATAAAGCCTAAATTGATATGTAAATTATGGTCGCAATCGCAGTAATCTGCACGGGCTTCAAGAAAAGCTCTTTCGTTGAATGCAGTTGTAAAACCCTCTAATGAGCTTATGCGAGCTTCGTTTTCTTTTGTGTTAATCAAGTAGCCTTCTGGAAGAAAATGTGTCATTTTTATCACCTATATTTAAATATTTTTATCTTACTCTTTAATTTTATGTAATCTTGTGTTATAATATTTCTAAATAATGCTTTTTGGAGGGGACTATATGGATGTTCGTGTGGGAGATGTTCTTGAAATGAAGAAACAGCACCCGTGCGGAACAAAGCAATTTTTTGTTTTGCGTTCGGGAATGGATTTCCGTCTTCGTTGTTGTGGTTGTAACCGAGAGTTTCTCATACCTCGCTCCAAGGCAGAGAAAAACATAAAAAAGATTATCAGGGAGAATTCCGATGATTGATAAATTAACCCATGTTGAAGCAAGGTTTGAAAAGGTAAATGAGCTTTTGTGTTTACCTGAAACTGTTTCGGATCAGAAGCAGTATGCCGAGCTGATGCGTGAATTAAAGAACCTTACCCCCATTGTTGAGGTGTTCAGGCAATACCAAAAAACAATTTCGGATGGTGAAGCAGCCAAGCTTATGTTGGGGGAACACCCTGACAAGGAGCTTAAAGAAATGCTTGAAATTGAGTTGGAGGATTGCAAGGAAAGAGCAGCAGCTCTGTCAGAGGAGCTTAAAATCCTTCTTCTTCCCCGTGACCCCAACGATGACAAAAATGTTATCATTGAGATACGCGCAGGTGCAGGTGGCGAAGAGGCTGCTCTATTTGCCCACTCGCTTTTCAGAATGTATTCAATGTACTCCGAGGCGAGAGGCTGGAAGCCTGAGGTTTTATCGCTGAATGAAACAGGTCTTGGTGGCGTTAAGGAAATAAGCTTTATGATAACGGGAGAGGGAGCTTATTCACGCTTCAAGTTTGAGAGTGGTGTTCACCGTGTTCAGCGAGTACCCGAAACTGAATCAGGCGGCAGAATCCATACCTCCACAGTAACCGTAGCTGTCCTTCCTGAGGCAGAAGAGGTCGATATAGAGATTGATCCTTCTGATTTGCAGGTGGACACCTTCCGTTCAAGCGGAGCGGGTGGTCAGCATGTTAACAAAACTGAATCAGCAATCCGTATCACTCATTTGCCCACGGGCACTGTTGTTGAGTGTCAGGATGAAAGAAGTCAGCACAAAAACCGAGATCGTGCCATGAAGATTCTTCGTTCCAGGCTCCTTGATGCCGAAAGAGAAAAGCAAAATGCTGAGATTGCAGATGAAAGGCGCTCTCAGGTCGGTACGGGAGACAGAAGTGAGAGAATTCGTACTTATAATTTCCCTCAGGGAAGAGTCAGTGACCACAGAATCGGTCTTACTCTGTACAGAATTGAAGCTATAATGAATGGCGATTTGGATGAGGTTATCGATGCACTCATCACTGCTGATACAGCTGAAAGATTAAAACAAAACTAACTGTAAATTGAGGATGAAAATGGAAACCAAGCTTGTTAAAATTTCTGCTCACGATGGTGCGGAAAAATATAATGAAGCAGCCTGTCTGTTAAGGGACGGGCAGGTGGTTGCTATCCCTACGGAAACTGTATATGGTCTTGCAGGAAATGCTTATTCCGAAAGTGCTGTCAGAGCAATCTTTGAGGCTAAGGGCAGGCCACAGGATAATCCCTTGATTGTTCACATATCATCCTTTGATGAGATATATCCTCTTGTGAGAGAGGTGCCTGATAATGCAAGAAAGCTTGCAGATGCTTTTTGGCCCGGTCCGCTCACAATCATTCTGCCAAAGTCAGATAAAGTTCCGTTGTGCGTAACCGGTGGGCTTGACACCGTTGCTGTCAGGTGCCCTTTGCATCCGGTGGCAAACAGACTCATAAAGGAAACCGGTCTTCCACTTGCAGCACCGTCTGCAAACCTTTCAGGAAAACCCAGCCCCACCACAGCCGACCATGTTTATAAGGACCTCAATGGAAGAATTCCCATGATTATTGATGGTGGTGAGTGTGAAGAGGGCGTTGAATCCACAGTTATCACACTTGCAACTGAAACGCCGAAGGTTTTAAGACCGGGTAACATCACCATCGGTCAGCTCAGAGATGTCCTCGGAGATGTTCAGGTTGATAATGCAGTGCTAAATCCTCTTAAAGATGGCGAGAAGGTTTCCTCGCCCGGAATGAAATATAAGCATTATTCACCGGATACCGATGTTGTGGTGGTGCGTGGCAGCTACAATGCCTTCAGAGCATATGTCAACGCCAACGCGGATTGTGATACCTATGCAATGGTTTTCAGTGGCGAGGGGTCAGGAATCAAAGCAAAGGTTATTGAATATGGCCTTAGTGATAAATACCGTGAACTTTCACATTCTCTGTTTGGTACATTGCGAAGATTGGATGAATTGAATGCGACCAGATGTTTCGTAAGGTGCCCTGATGAGACAAATGACGATAATCTGGCTGTTCTTAACCGACTTCTTCGTGCAGCTGCCTTCAACACTGTGGATCTGAGGGCGAAAAAGCTTGTGGGTCTCACAGGAAAAACAGGTGCAGGCAAATCCACCGTGAGCAAGCTTCTTGAGGAGAAGGGTGCTTATATAATTGACGGTGATGTTGTGGCACGAAGGGTGCTCTGTGAGGATTCCTCAATACTGGTTGAGCTTGAAGCAGCCTTTGGTGGTGTGCTTTGCGAGGATGGCACTCTTGACAGAAAAAAATTAGCAAGAAAAGCTTTCAGTACGCCTGAAAACACCGAGAGGCTTAATTCAATTATTCACCCTGCTATAAATGAATATATTCACAGCGAGGTTGAAAAAGCTTTTATGGAATATGATTGTGTTGTTGTGGATGCAGCAGCAATCATCGAATCAGGCTTTGCGGATGAATGTGATTGCCTTTTTGTGGTACACGCTCCCGAGGATATCCGAAAGCAAAGAATTATTCAGCGTGATTCTCTTTCTGAGTCGGATGCCCTTGTGAGAATAAACGGTCAGAAGGATGATGATTTTTACATCTCCCGTGCAACTGCGGTCATAAATAATTATCCGCCTTTTGACTTGAATGACGAAATTAAAAAAATATTTAATCTGATTTATTAATGGAGGATTTATTATGAATACAGAAGAACTTAAAAATGAACTTTTCTATAAGCCGAAGCACGCAGCCGTTGTTTCCGGTGAAGAGACTGTTTCCAGAGCGAACATCTTTGCCGAGGGGTACAAGGAATTCTTGAATAACGCAAAAACCGAACGCGAAGCAACTGCAGTTATTAAAGCGCAGGCACAACGCAGAGGTTTTGTGGAATTTGACCCTTACAAGCAATATAAACAGGGCGAAAAAGTGTTTTTCGTAAACAGAGATAAATCAATTATTCTTGCAGTCATTGGTAAAAAGCCTCTCAACGAGGGTGTGAAGATTGCTGCAGCTCACATTGATTCTCCAAGACTTGATTTGAAGCCAAATCCTCTTTATGAATCAGATGAGCTTGCACTCTTTAAAACACACTATTATGGTGGTATCAAAAAATATCAGTGGGTTGCAATTCCTCTTGCGCTTCACGGTGTTATTATCAAGGCAGACGGAACAAAGGTTGATGTAAAAATCGGTGAAGAAGAGGGAGAGCCTAAGTTTGTTATTTCAGATATTCTTCCTCACCTTGGCGCAGAGCAGGGTAAACGCACTCTTTCAGAGGGTATCGCAGGTGAAGAGCTTAATGTTATTGTTGGTTCGCTTCCTTTTAAAAATGATGAAGGTAGTGAGCTCGTTAAACTTAATGTATTGAAGCTTCTAAATGAGAAATATGGTATTAAGGAAGCAGATTTCCTTAGTGCAGAGCTTGAGGTTGTGCCCGCATTCAAGGCAGATGACATCGGCTTTGACAGAGGTCTTGTGGGCTCATACGGACACGATGACAGAGTTTGTGCATATCCTGCAGCAATGGCAGCCTTTGATGTTGAAAATCCTGAGTTTACAGTACTCACAGTGCTCACAGATAAGGAAGAGACCGGCTCAGACGGTAACACAGGTCTTCAGTCAGATTATATGAAGAACTTTATTGCTTACCTTGCAAAGGGAAACGGTCTTGATGTGTTTGAGGTGCTTTCAAAGAGCGAATGCCTCTCAGCAGATGTTAATTCTGCTTATGATCCGACCTTTAATTCTGTTTTTGAAAAGAACAACACCTCCTTCCTTAACAAGGGTGTCGTAATTACAAAATATACAGGTGCAAGAGGCAAGGCTGGAACAAGTGATGCAAGTGCAGAGTATATGGGCAAAATCAGAAGAATGCTTGATGAGGATAACATCATCTGGCAGATCGGCGAGCTCGGTAAGGTTGATGCAGGTGGCGGTGGCACAGTTGCTAAGTATATTGCAAACCTTGATGTGGATGTTGTTGACCTTGGTGTTCCCGTGCTTTCAATGCATGCACCATATGAGGTTATTTCAAAGCTTGACATCTATATGGCTTACAGAGCATTTGTTAAATTTTTTGAACAGAAATAAATGAGTTTATTTGGAGACGGTTATGGCAAATAAAAATGAAAAGAAATATGTTTCTCCCACAATCTATTGGGCGCTTCGACCTTTTTTGAAGCTTGTATTCTATGTAGTTTTCTGGCCTCGTGTGAGGGGTAAGCACAATATTCCCAAAGAAGGTGGAGCAATATTGGCAGGAAACCATGTCTTCGTGCTCGATCCGTTCTGTGTGGGCTCGGGAACAAGACGGTGTGTCCATTTTCTGGGAAAGTATGAGATTTTTAAATATAGATTTACAAACTGGCTTTTCCATAAGGCAGGGGTTATACCCGTACACCGTCAGAGAAAGGATCACGCTGCTCTTGAGGCTGCAGAGAATTATCTCAAGGCGGGCTCTCTCGTTGCTCTCTTTCCTGAGGCAACAATCATCAAGCCCGAGGGAATCAGAATTCTTCCATTTAAAATGGGTGCAATCAAAATGGCTTATGATACGGGCTGTCCTATTGTTCCTTTTACAGTAAATGGAAGATACATACCGATTTTCGGTAAAATTTCCATAACCTTTCACGAGCCGTTCTATGTGGAGTCGGATGATTTGGAGGCAGAGCTTGAAAAGCTTGTTCAGAAGGTATGTGCAGGTCTCGAGCCACCTCTTAAGCCGGAAGAGAGAAAATATACAAAAGATTGAGGTATGGATATGAAAAAAGTTATTTGTTTGCTTCTTGTTATGGTTGTTTTGTTCAGTTCTTGCGGTAAAACTGAGGTGACAGAGGATTTGGGGAGTTTTGTTAAGGAAAAATCCTTCAGCTCGGATAATAAGTATTTCGTAACTTTGTCACACTTTTTTAATGAAGATAAGGTCGAAATAGTATATATTGATGTCCGTTATGCTCACAATGAAAAAATTCAGGGAACAATCACTGTTGGTGATGTGGAAACCTTCAAAGGCTATTGCTGGGAAGACGGCACTCATAGAATCTGGGTTCAAACCACAAATGATGTTAAGTGTTATGAGTATGTGGACTTTGAATATCAAGTTGTGGAAGATGCAGTGAAGCCCGATGGCATAATTTCTATACACGATTGATTAAACGGCTTGACCTTTTGGGGTCAAGCCGTTTTGTTAAAGTGGCGATGAAATCCAATAAATAATTCCATACACCATACTCGCCACTGTGCCATACACAATAACGGGTCCCGCAATTGTAAATATTTTTGCACCCACGCCTAAAATCCATCCTTCGGCTTTAAACTCAATGGCAGGGGAAACCACAGCGTTTGCGAAGCCTGTTATGGGCACTGCTGTGCCTGCACCCCCATGCTTTGCTATTTTGTCAAAAACACCTGCACCTGTGAGAATCGCAGTAACAATAATGAGTGTTCCTGAAACAGCAAGCTTTACCTCGTCTTCGTTGAGTGTTGTCATTTCGTAAAGCGTCTTTAAAATTTCACCAAAGCAGCAAATTCCGCCGCCCACAAGAAAAGCCTTGATGCAATCCTTTAATATCGGTGATTTTGGTGTTTGTTCACTTACAAGCTGTTTGTATTGGTTTTTATCCAAAAAAATCACTCCCGTTAATATTTTTTCTTTAAATTTCGTAATATACATTGATTAAATTTATTTTTTATTGTAAAATATATATAGTTCCTGACATAAAGGGCTTTCCTGATTGAAAGGTTCGGCTTTTTTGTATATTTTGCTTTTTGCCGTGCCTTCAATAGGTGCGGTATTTTGTTTTATTGGAGGCTTTATAATGGCATCAAGAGTTGGTGTTATCAGCATAATTGTTGAAAACACAGAATCAGTTGAATCTCTTAACGCTCTTCTCCATTCTTATGGAGAGCACATAATAGGAAGAATGGGGATTCCTTATCGCGAAAAGGGTATAAGTCTTATCAGTGTGGCAATAGATGCTCCACAGGATATAATCTCCACCCTGGGTGGCAAAATCGGAAATCTGAAGGGTGTCAGCGCTAAAACGGTGCTTTCAAATGTGGTGACGAATGAATAAATTAGTTTCTTTGGCAGAAAAGCTTTCTGACACACATTCGCTTTCTGTTGATGAATATCTCTTTCTTCTTGAAAACAGGAACGAAGAATTTGCCTTGTATCTTGCAAAAATAGCAAATCGCGTGCGTCAGGCTGTTTATTCCAATAAGGTCTATATAAGAGGTCTTATTGAAATTTCAAATATATGCAAAAATAATTGCCTTTATTGTGGGATCAGAGCAAAAAACGCTTCTTGTGAACGCTATCGTCTTACGCCGGATGAAATATATGATAGCTGTGTAAGTGGATATGAAATAGGGTTTCGCACCTTTGTGCTTCAAGGTGGAGAGGATTTCTTTTTCACAGATGATGTTCTGTGTGAATTGATTTCCCGTATCAAAAAAAACTTTCCGGATTGTGCTGTTACTCTTTCGTTGGGTGAACGCTCACGAGAAAGCTATCAGGCACTTTATGATGCAGGAGCTGACAGATACCTTCTTCGTCACGAGGCTGTTAATTCTGAACTGTATTCAAAGCTTCATCCATCAAATATGAAGCAGGAAAACAGATTGAAATGTCTTGGAGAGCTGAAGGAAATCGGGTTTCAGACAGGCTGTGGGTTTATGGTGGGTGCACCATATCAGACTCTTCGTCACATTGCAGAGGACTTAAAATTTGTTGAAGAATTCAAGCCTGAAATGTGTGGAATTGGTCCTTTTGTGCCACACAAAAACACAATTTTCCGTAATGAGGAAGCGGGTAGTGTTGAATTGACCTGCTATCTGCTATCAATTATCCGTATAATGCACCCAAATATACTTCTTCCTGCCACGACAGCTCTCGGCACTGTGGAAGAGGGCGGCAGAGAAAAGGGAATTCTCGCAGGTGCAAATGTCATAATGCCCAACCTCTCACCCTTGGGTGTCAGAAGAAAATATGAGCTTTATGATAACAAGCTCAGCACAGGAGCTGAAAGTGCTGAAAACATTGAATTATTGAATCAAAAGCTTCGTGAAATAGGCTTTGAAATTGAAATTTCACGGGGAGATATAAAAGGAGAATAATTATGGCTGTTTACAATCCAAAATCATTAAAAGCAGAAGAATTTATCAATGATGGTGAAATTCTTGAAACAATAAAATATGCTGAAGAAAATAAGAATAACATGGCTCTTATTGAAGAAATTCTTGGGAAAGCCCAGCCCAAAAAGGTTGGTAACGGTTATCAGTGCACGGGTCTTTCACACAGAGATGCCGCTGTGCTTCTCGCTTGTGATGCTCCTGAGATAATAGAGAAGCTGTATGCCCTCGCAAATGACATCAAACAGAAATTTTACGGAAACAGAATCGTTATGTTTGCGCCTCTTTATCTTTCAAACTATTGTGTTAATGGCTGCGTTTATTGTCCGTATCACATGAAGAATAAACACATTGCAAGAAAGAAGCTGACTCAGGAAGAGGTTAAGGCAGAGGTGATTGCTTTACAGGATATGGGTCACAAACGCCTTGCTATTGAAGCCGGCGAGGATCCGAAGAATAACCCTATTGAATATATTCTTGAATGTATCAAAACAATTTACAGCGTGAACCACAAAAACGGTGCAATTCGTCGAGTTAATGTTAATATAGCAGCCACTACAGTTGAAAATTACCGTAAGCTCAAAGAAGCAGGTATCGGTACCTACATACTTTTTCAGGAAACATACCACAAGGAGAGCTATCTTGAGCTTCACCCGACAGGACCAAAGCACGATTATGATTATCACACCGAGGCGATGGACAGAGCAATGCAGGGTGGTATAGATGATGTTGGTTTGGGTGTGCTTTTCGGTCTTGAAAAATATATGTATGAATTTGTTGGACTTCTTATGCATGCTGAACATCTTGAGGCTGTTTTCGGAGTCGGACCTCATACCATAAGCGTGCCACGAATTAAACGGGCAGATGATATTGATCCTACAGTTTTCGATAACGGTTTGAGTGATGAAATGTTCAAGAAAATCATTGCTTGTATCCGCATTGCTGTGCCATATACAGGCATGATTATCTCAACCCGTGAAAGCGAAAAGGTGAGAGGTGAAGTGCTTCACATGGGCATTTCTCAGATAAGTGGTGCTTCCCGAACATCTGTTGGTGGTTACACAGAGGAAGAAAGACCACACGATTCTGAGCAGTTCGACGTTTCCGACCAACGAACTCTTGATGAGGTTGTGCATTGGCTTATGGAGAACGGACATATTCCGTCATTCTGCACAGCCTGTTATCGTGAGGGCAGAACCGGAGACAGATTTATGAGTCTTTGCAAAAACGGACAAATCCTCAATTGCTGCCACCCTAATGCTCTTATGACACTTTCCGAGTTCCTTGTTGACTATGCATCCGATGCCACAAAAGAGGTAGGCTACAAGCTTATTGAGGCAGAGCTTGAGAAGATTCCGACAGAGAAGGTGAAGTCGATAGCGAAGCAAAATATTGACGATATAAAGAACTCCAATCGCAGAGATTTCAGATTTTAAGGTGATTATATGAGCTTGAATGAAACAGTTTCAGCTGAAAGAGTGCATATAGGCTTTTTCGGTAAAAGAAATGCAGGTAAATCAAGTCTTGTGAATGCTGTCACAGGGCAAAGCCTTGCTGTGGTGTCAGATGTTAAGGGTACCACCACAGATCCCGTGAAAAAAGCAATGGAGCTATTACCTGTAGGACCTGTGGTGATTATTGATACCCCTGGTCTTGATGATGAAGGTGCATTGGGCGAAATGCGTGTTGAAAAAACACGGGAGATTCTTTCTCGTACGGATATTGCTGTGATTGTTGTTGATGCTTCTTTAGGTAAAACCACAGAGGATGAAGCGTTTGTTGCAGAGCTTGAGAAAAGAAAGCTTCCGTATATTTTGGTGTATAACAAATCAGATATGACAGAAAGCAGGGTGGCTCTTGGAGAAAATGAGCTTCTCGTCAGTGCACGCACTGGTGACGGGATCAATGCTCTCAAGGAAAAAATCGGTGAGATAGCTAAATCCAAGGGTGAAAAAAAGCTCATTCTTGCAGATTTGATAAGTCAAGGTGATATGGTCGTGCTTTGCATACCCATTGATGAGGCTGCACCCAAAGGAAGGTTGATTCTTCCGCAACAGCTTGTGCTTCGTGAGCTTCTTGATTGCAGAGCCTCAGCCTTGTGCTGTCAGCCCGGTGAGCTGCCTGAGCTTCTCAGCAATCTTCAAAAAAAGCCAAGGCTTGTTATTACGGATTCGCAGGTGTTCGGTGAGGTGTCACAGCTTGTGCCGCAAGATGTTCAGCTGACCTCCTTTTCGATTCTTATGGCGCGATATAAGGGTGAATTGTCGGCGCTCGTTGAGGGTGCAGGGGTGTTATCACGGATTAATGACGGAGATAAAATTCTTATCAGTGAGGGGTGTACTCATCATCGCCAGTGTAATGATATCGGTACAGTAAAGCTTCCGGGTTGGATAAAGAATTATTCCAAAGCAGAGCCGGATTTCAGCTTCACCTCAGGTGGAGAATTTCCGAAGGATTTGTCAGGTTTTTCCCTCGTTGTTCATTGCGGTGGTTGTATGTTAAATGAAAAAGAGATGAAACATCGTATGCAGGTTGCAGAAGAACAGGGCGTTCCGATGGTGAATTATGGTGTTGCAATTGCACAGATGAACGGTATTTTAAGCCGGAGTCTTGAGCCGTTTCAGGAAAAATGAACAATACTATTGAAAAATAAAAAATATTTTGTTATTATTTATGTAACTTATTAAATTAAGTGAATAAAGGAGAGTTAGAAATGGCAGAATTCAAATATGAAATTCAGGAAAGCCTCGGCGTAGTTTCTGAATCAACAAATGGTTGGACAAGGGAGCTTAACCTTATTTCATGGAATGGTGGCAAGCCTAAGTACGATCTTCGTGACTGGGCACCGGAGCATGAAAAGATGGGTAAGGGTATCGGTCTCACAATGGAGGACCTTGAATCTCTTTACGACATCATTGGTGGAATTTTGGGTAAATAATTCCATTATTTGAATCAGAAAACTTAAGCACCTGTTACCGTATTGGTAACAGGTGCTTTTCTCATTTTTGTTTTAGTATTCTCCATTGAGAACTGCTTCAGCACAGCGTATTCCGTCAACTGCAGCGGAAACGATTCCACCTGCATATCCTGCGCCCTCGCCTGAAGGATAAAGGCCACGCAATCTTGTTGCCTGGAAGAATTCATCTCGGCATATCCTGATGGGTGAAGAGCTTCTCGATTCAGGTGCTGTAAGTACAGCGTCATAGAGATTGAAGCCATTAAGCTTTCTGTCAAAATCAGCAATTGCACCTGCGATGGTGTCAGTAACCTTTTTGGGTAACACCTGTCGGATATCAGTGGGTGTAACTCCTGTGGGGCAGGAGGGGTTAACTGCACCAAGCTTTGTAGAGGGCTTTCCTTTAAGAAAGTCACCAAGAAGCTGTGCAGGGGCTGTGTAGTCACCACCACCAATACGGAAAGCCTTTTGCTCAATGTCTCTTTGCAGATACATTCCTGCAAGAGGATGCTCTGTATCAAAAGGTGGTTCAATTCCCACAAGCAAAGCACAGTTTGCATTTTCCTTGTCGCGAGCATATTCACTCATTCCGTTGACAACCATTCCACCTTCTTCCGAGGATGCGGCAACCACCGTGCCACCGGGACACATGCAGAAGGTGTATAACCCTCTTCCGTGTGGTGGGTGACAAGCAAGCTTGTAGTCAGCAGCAGGGAGCAAAGGGGAATTCCACAGTTTACCGTACTGTGCCTTGTTTATGTGTTCCTGAGGGTGCTCAATTCTTGTGCCTACAGAAAAAGGCTTCTGAGTGATTTCAAGACCTTTTTTGTAAATGAGCTCAAAGGTATCTCTTGCTGAGTGCCCGATTGCAAGAATAAGTGCATCGGTTTCAATATCCGTTGTTGTACCGTCAGGGTTTTCGTAGGTAATTCCTTGTACGAAGCCGTTGGCTGTAATAATATCCACAAGCCTTGTGTTGAATTTTACTTCTCCACCAAGCTCGATAACCTTGTTTCTGATGTTCTTAACAACAGTTTTAAGCTTATCTGTGCCTATGTGTGGTGTGGCAGAATATAATATTTCTGCGGGAGCACCAAACTCGGCAAATCTAAGAAAAACCTCTCTGCAGCGAGGGTCTTTGATTCCCGTCGTCAGCTTTCCGTCGGAAAATGTACCTGCGCCACCTTCACCAAATTGAACATTGGAGCTTGTGTTAAGCTTTCTTTGTGTCCAGAAGGTTTCAACATCCTTTGTTCTTTCGTCAACGTTGCCACCACGCTCAAGCACAATAGGCTTGAGACCTGCCTTTGCAAGCGTCAGAGCAGCAAACATACCGGCAGGGCCGAAGCCTACAACCACAGGACGCAGGTCGAAGCTTCTCTTTGCTTCGGGCTGTGTGTAGGTGTATCGCTGTGTTTTGAAGGCCTTGGAGGGGAGAAAGCCTGCAAGAAGGTTATCTTCGTTGAGGTCTGTTTCAACCTCAACAGAGTAAACAAGAAAGATGTTGTCTTTTTTTCGTGAATCGATTGAGCGTCTTGCAAGAGAAAAGCTCTTTATATCATCGTTTTTGATTTTCAGAGCCTTGGCTGCAGCTGATTTTACTTCCTCATCAGTTGCACCTAAAGGCATTTTCAGTTCATTTAATCTTATCATAAATTAATCCTTCAAGTATTCTGCGGCACAGCAGCCGGCGATCCTGCCTGTGGTCCAGGCAAGGTGCAGATTGTAGCCACCGCAATCTCCGTGTATATCAAGAATTTCTCCGCAGAAAAACAAGCCGTTTTTCAGCTTTGACATCATTGTATGACCATCAATTTCGCTTGTGTTAACACCACCACAGGTGATTTGTGCAGATGAAAAATCCTTTGTTCCGTTTATCTTGATTTCAAAATTCTTAAGAAGTGTGATTAGCTTTGAAATTTCACCTTGTCGGAGGCTTTTGAGTGGTGTTCCCTTAGAGATATGAGCTTGGTTTATTATCATGTAACCCAGTTTTGCATTCACAATTCCGCCAAGCAGATTTTCTGTCTGCCAATTGGGATGAAGTCTTATCGTGTCAGTGAAATGAGCTTTAAGCTCAGTCTCGGAAACCTCCTCGCACAAGTCGAGTCGAAGCATAAGCTCTTTATTGTTTTTGCACAAGTGTGAAAGATTCATTACAGGGATACCTGAAATGGCTTTTTCGGTGAATTGTACCTCGCCGGATTCTTCGCCCAACAGTTTATCCGAAGTGTAAAGAGATACCTTTGCCTCTGCTCTCACACCCTTGAGTGTGTGAAGAGCTTTGTCATTGGTTATGAGTCCGCAAAGAGCAGGGTATAAGGGCGTAAGCTTGTGACCAATTTTTTTGATCAAATCTATGCAGGAGCCGTCAGAGCCTTGCACGGGAGATGCCTTTCCACCCACAGAAACAATCACACAATCAAAAAACTCGTTGTTCACTTTAAAGCCACTCTGAACTTCGTTGAATGATGTTACGGGAGTGTCAGTTCTTACATCAACAGATAACTCGTTTACAGTGTTCTCAAGTGCTTCACGGATTGTTGAGCCTTGCTGTGAGCGTGGGTAAATTCTTCCGTCTTCCTTGTAGGAAAGCACGCCAAGCTCACGGAAATAGCTTTCGTTATCGGCGTGAACACTGGTTAAAATTTTTCTCAGAAATGCAGTGTCACCATAGAAATGGCGTGGAGATAAATCCTCATTTGTGAAATTGCATCTGCCGTTGCCTGTAACAAGGATTTTCTTGCAAAGCTTGGACATGCGCTCAAAAATAACAACATCAATTGATGGGTCGGCTGTTTTTGCTTCAATTGCGCTTATGGCACCTGCTGCACCACCACCTATGATGGCAAGTCTTTTGCTCAAGTAATTCACTCCCTGTATTTTGAAATTAATATATTATACATTATAAACCTGAAATATACAATACTAAAATATTACAATGATGTGGATAATAAAAATTTGTGTTTACAAAAGATGATTGTTTTGGTATAATATTTTGAAAATATTTTTTAAGACGGAGTTTTATATGAAAAAATCTTATCTTGAAATGACACAGTCAGAGCTTCAGCAGGAGCTTGAAGCAGTAAAAAAAGAATATAATTCACTTAAAGAGCAGGGGCTTAATATTGATATGTCAAGAGGTAAGCCGGGCGCTGATCAGCTTGATATTTCCGATGGAATGCTCAAGGCACTGGAGGGTTCGGATTTCAAGTGTGAAAATGGTCTTGATGTGCGTAACTACGGTATTCTTGACGGTATTCCTGAGGCAAAAAAGCTTTTCGCAGACCTTCTTGAGGTTGAGCCTGAAAACATAATTGTTGGTGGCAACTCGAGCCTTTCAATGATGTTTGATTATGTTTCACAGTGTATGTACTCTGGTGCAGGCTTTGAGCCATGGTCGAAGCAGGGTACCGTTAAGTTCCTTTGTCCTGTTCCCGGCTATGACAGACACTTTGCCATCTGTGAATTTTTCGGTATTGAAATGATTAACATCCCCATGACAAACGAAGGTCCTGATATGGATGCTATTGAAGAAGCAATCAAGGATACGGCTGTTAAGGGTATGTTCTGCGTGCCCAAGTATTCCAATCCTCAGGGTATTACATTCTCAGCCGAAACCGTTAAGCGTATTGCAAATCTCAATGTAAGCGAGGATTTCAGAATTATCTGGGATAATGCATATTGTGTTCACGACCTTACAGATACAACGGATGAGCTTCTCAACATCTTCAGTGTTCTTCCCGAAAGAAATAAGAATATGGTAATTGAGGTTGCTTCAACCTCGAAAATTTCATATCCCGGTGCAGGAGTGGCTTGTCTTGCTTCTTCTGTTGAGAATATCAAAGCAATTCTCAAAAGGCTCACAATTCAGTCTATCAGCTATGACAAGGTTAATATGCTTCGTCATGTTAAATTCTTCAAAAATCTTGATGGTATAAAGGCTCACATGCAGCTTCATGCAAAAATTCTCAAACCAAAGTTTGATGCAGTTATTGAAACTCTTAATTCAGACCTTGCAGGTCTCGGCATTGCAGAGTGGAATGAACCAAACGGTGGTTATTTCATCAGTCTTGATGTAACAGGGGGAAGTGCAACAAGAGTAGGCGTGCTCTGCAAAGACGCAGGTGTGACTCTCACAAATGTTGGAGCAACCTTCCCTTATGGCAAGGACCCATCCGACAGCAATATCCGTATCGCTCCCACATTCCCCACACCTGCAGTTCTTTCACAGGCGGTTAAGGTTCTCACCACAGCAGTGAGACTTGCTTGCCTTGAAAATCTTGTTAAGTAAGGTGGATTTTCTATGTTCAGAATAGGTCACGGTTACGATGTTCACGCCTTTGCTGATAACAGAAAGTGTATCATAGGTGGCGTGGATATTCCTTGTGAAAAAGGACTTCTTGGTCATTCGGATGCCGATGTGCTTCTTCATGCAATTTCTGATAGTCTTCTGGGGGCTGCTGCTCTTGGGGATATCGGCAGGCATTTTCCGGATACAGACAGTGCATATAAAGGTGCCGACAGCCTTGTGCTTCTTGGCAGAGTTGTGTCACTCATCGGTGAAAAAGGTTATAAAGTAAATAATATTGATGCCACAATCATTGCGCAGACACCTAAAATGGCACCTCATATAGAAAAAATGAGAGAGAATGTTGCCGGTGTTCTCGGCGTTTCGGTTGATTGTGTCAATATTAAGGCAACCACCGAGGAGAAGCTTGGCTTCACGGGCAGAAAAGAAGGAATATCAGCTCATTGTGTGTGTCTTATTGAAAAGTAAATAACCTGAAAAGTAAACAAACAAAAACCCTTGCATATTATGTAAAAGGCGATGTGCCTCAACACAATATGGAAGGGTCTTTTTTATGAGCAAAAAAGGTATAAAGGTGGGCTCCGTAACCCTTGCAATGAAAGGGCGGGAGCTGCTTCAGAAAAATGGTTATAAAGCTTATCTGACCCGTAATCCTCATCCTGAAAGTGACGAGGGCTGCGGGTATGTTATTTATGTGAATAATATGGATGAAAGATGCTATGAAATTCTCAAAAGAAATAATATCAAGGTCAGAGGTACCGTGGATTTGGGGGATTTTCTGTGATTTATTTTGATAATGCAGCAACAAGTGGTGTGAAACCTTCGCAGGTGATTTCGGCAATAAGCAATGCTCTGGAGAAATATTCTGCCAACCCGGGGCGAAGTGGACACGCCTTGTCCTTTGAGGCTTCACATCAGGTTTATTCGGCAAGAGAAAAGCTTGACAGCTTTTTCAATGGCTATGGTAGTGAATTTGTCAGCTTCACCTCCAATTGCACAGAGGCGTTGAATATTGCCATAAAAGGTGTTCTCAAAGGTGGAGATCATGTTGTGATTTCCTGCCTTGAGCATAACTCTGTTGTCAGACCGATATATAAGCTCCAAAAGGAAATCGGGGTTGAATATTCCATTTTTGATGTTTATGAAGATGAAATGAAAACATTGAGAAGCTTTGAGTCCTCATTCAGAAAAAACACAAAGCTTTGCGTGGTAACTGCGGTTTCCAATGTGTTTGGAACTATCCTGCCTTTGGCATCATTGTCGGCAATTGCACACAGCAGGGGGGCTTTGTTTTTTGTGGATGGTGCCCAGGCAGCCGGAGTGATTCCTGTTGATATGAAAAATCAAGGGATTGATTGCCTTTGCGTTCCGGGGCACAAGGGGCTTCTCGGGCCTATGGGTATAGGTGCGATAATCCACAATAATCTTGATTTTACAACGATTATAGAGGGTGGTACGGGAACAGCCTCGTTTGATTATTCACAGCCGTCGGGGTATCCCGAAAGGCTTGAAAGTGGTACTCTGAATGTGCCCGGAATATGTGGTCTTTCCGCCGGAATTGATTGGGTAAATGACTACACTTGTCATAGAATTTTCAATAAAGAAACAGCTCTTGCAAAGTCTGTATCAGATGGTCTTTCGTTAATGAAAAATGTTATTCTCTACGGTGATTTACCTCACGGAAAGCACCATGCCCCCGTTATAAGCTTCAATGTTAAAGGTCTTCATAGTGAGCAGGTTTCATTGAAGCTTAACGATGGTGGTGTAGCTGTCAGAGGAGGGTATCACTGTGCAGGTCTTTCTCACAGATTTATGGGTACCGAGGCCACGGGAACCGTAAGGGTATCGCCTTCAGTTTTTAATTCGGAAAAAGATGTAAATATTCTATTAAATTTAGTTGAAAACATTGCATTTTAAATATATATATATTATAATATAAAAATAAATTGGAATAGAATAAACATTTCTGGCAAAAATTTGCAAAGGAGAAACAGTTTTGGAAGTTATAACAAGCTTTTTCGGTAATATTTCAAATCTTCTGGATAGAGTTCTGGGCGCATTATCCAGCTTCAATTTTATATCAGATCTTCTTGATATTCTTGTGGTAACCATCATTGTCTTTGAATTGATCAAGCTCGTAAGAGGATCACGTACATTTCAGCTTATCAAGGGTATAGCTCTTCTGGGACTTTTGTTCTTGATTGTTAAGGCTGTCAATATGGAAACGACAGAGTATCTTTTCACAAGTCTTTTTCAGGACGGTCTCTTGATTATAGTTGTTCTCTTTGCTCCGGAGCTTCGTAAGATTCTTGAACGCTTCGGCAGACAGTCAATTAAAGATTTTGGGATTTTCAATTTTAGAAACAGTGTGGATTACGAGAAAACCGTTACTGAAACAATCAACAGCTTCTGTAAGGCTGTTGCCGATATGAGCGAAACCAAAACCGGCGCACTCGTTGTTTTTGAAAAGGAAGCTCCGTTGCAGGATATTTCAAACACCGGCACAATCGTTGATGCTAAGGCTTCTGCCGAGCTTTTTAACGGAATCTTTTTCAAGAATTCGGCGCTTCATGATGGTGCAGTTGTTGTGAAGGAAGGCAGAATTCATTCTGCAGGCTGTATTCTTCCTCTTACACAGAACACAGCTCTTGCTTCCGAGCTTGGCACTCGTCACAGAGCGGCAATCGGAATGAGTGAACAGAGCGATGCTGTGGTGGTTGTTGTCTCTGAAGAAACAGGGCTTATTTCCTATGCAAAAAACGGAGCTCTTGTAAGAGATGTCACAAGCGCACAGCTTCGCGAGCTTCTTCTTGACGAATATATATCTCAGGAGGATGATGCGGACCAAAAGAAAAGCAAGAAAGGCTTGGGCAAAATTTTCAGCAAAAAGGGAGGAAAAAAGGATGAAAAATAAAAAATCACTTGATTCCCTTCTTCAGAATGACAAAATAGCCTTCTTGTGTGCCTTCGTTGTTGCTGTGATATTGTGGCTTTTTGTTGTGCTAACTGTAAGTCCGCAAACAACAAGAGTTATCCACGATGTAAAGGTAACCATAGATGAAACAGTACCATCTCAGTTCGGGCTTCAGGTTTTCGGTGAAGATGAATTTACCGTGGATGTTACTGTTAAGGGCAAAAAATATCAGATATCAGATGTTCGCCTTAAAGCAGAGGATATTCTTGTGGTGGCACAGACCACCCCTGTTGATTCAGCAGGTAAATATACTCTTCAGCTCAAAGCAGAGTATGGCTCTGAAAACACAGCTTACACAATTTCAAAGCTTTCGCAAAAAACAGTTGATGTTTATTTTGATACTGAAAAAACAGTGAGCTTTGTTATTGAGCCTGAAATTGTGGCAGATGGCTTTGAAATAGCAGGCGAGGGATATTCATGTGGAGATATCAATCTCTCCGAAACATCTGTAACAATTACCGGTCCATCCACCGAGGTTAACAGGATAGAGAAGGTTATTGCCAGAGTTGAGCTTGAGGATTCTCTTGTTTCAAACAAAACAGCAGAAACAAAGGTTGTTCCTTGTGATGATGCCGGCAAGAGTGATTTCAAGTATCTTGCTATGGGTATTGAGAATGTTATTGTGACAATCCCGATCCTTAAGGTTAAAACTCTTGATACGGCTGTCACCTTCAAGAATGCACCGGATAGCCTTGTTCTTAGTCCTCTCAGATATTCAATATCACCTAATAAAGCAGATTTCAACATTATTGTTGATGATTATGATAAAACGACAGAGTATGTTGTCGGTTCAATTAATTTCAAGGAGCTTTCTCCGACAAGTAATACCTTCACGTTTGATTCAGTAAACACAAATGTTGTTGATGAAAATATTAAGTCCTTTACTGTCAGTGTCAATATGGATGGATATACTCAGGAGTATATGCGCATTCCGTTGAGCAAAATTAAAATCAATAATCCTGACGGATTGGATTATAAGGTTTCCGAGCTTAACAAATCAATTGTTATTGTGGGAACAGATGAAGACCTTAAGGGCATCACGGAAGACATGATAACTGTTGAAGTTGATTTTTCAGCACTCACCCTCGAGGCTGGTGAGGTGAAGACGATTCCGGTTGTTGTCAGTGTGGATAGTCCATCCTGCTGGATTTACGGAGCGTATACCGTGAATGTGAGCAATTAAAATTAAGGAGGGCAACAGGTAATGAAAAAGTTAATAGCGATACTTTTAGCACTAATGCTTGTTCTGAGCTGTACAGGTTGCTCTCTCGATTTCTTTTCAGTAGAGAGTCTTATAACCCCACCGGCACAGTCGGGCAGAAATGGTCAGGTGCAGAAGGCGTTTAACTCTCTTATGAAGGATACGAAGTTTCAGCTTAAAGCTCCTGTTTCAGGCGAGTATCAGACATCCTTCGTTTTGCTTGATGTCAATGGGGATGAAACAGAAGAGGCTTTTGTTTTCTATTCAGACTCTTCATCTGCAGAGGGCGCTGTAAGAATGGCTTTTATGGAGTGCTTGTATGATGAGTGGTCAATTTCCTCGGATATCAAGGGCGCAGGAAACGGCGTTTACGATGTTAACTTTGTGGATTTGAATAAAGATGGATTTCTCGAGGTTTTTGTCAGCTGGTCTCTTCTTGACAGTAAAACCACAAGCATTGTAAGTGCCTTTGAGGTTGTTTTAGGTAAAAACGGAGACCTGATTCTCAATTCCTTGGGCAATGAGTATTGCAACGCCAAAACCTTTATCGATTTCAATAATGACAGCAAGGAGGAGCTCATACTTGTTTATCTTGATGATACGGCAGCAATCCAGAAATCATATCTGAGAATGTTTTCTCTTTCGGAAAATCATCAGCTAATCAAGTTCGGTGAAACTCTTCTTGATGGTTCGGTTGCTTCTGTGCACTCAATCAAAAAGGATATCGTTGCAATAAACAACGAGCCGGTTGTAAGACTTTTTGTTGATTGTCTTAAAAACGACAGAACGATTTTTACAGAGATGATATGGTGGGATTCTCACCTTTCGGTTCCGACAAGAGCCTTTACACAGCCTTCATCAACCAACCTGAGAAACAGCCTTGCTCAGTGTGTTGATATTGATAACGATGGTCTGTTTGAGGTTGCGTCGCTCATAACACTTCACGGCGATGAAAGTACGTTTAATGTAAAAAAAGAAGCTGAAATATATACCTTTACGCTCCTTCGTTGGAATAATGTCAAGGGTGACAAAAGCAGTGAGGTTATAACAACACTGCTGAATCCTCTTGATAGCTATCTTTTCCGCTTCGGTTGGGGCGATAGGGTTACCGTCAAATATGACTCCTTGCGAGAGGCATTGATATTCTGCAGATGGGATAAGAACACATCACAGATAGGAGCCGAATTGTTTTCTGTGTCCCGCAGAGACAAGCTTGCAGAAAATGAAATTCTCGGCGAATTTCTTGCTGAGACAGAAAACGGGGTTTATTACTATCAGATTACCGAGGAAGGCTACAGCTTTGGAATAACAGACGAGACAGTAACCACCTCATTTATAAAAATCGATTAAGGCAGGATGTATTTATGAAAAGAGTACTTATTGCAGAAGACGAATCAGCAATCAGAGAAATTATAGCCATCACTCTCAAAAGAGCAGGCTATGAGGTAACTGAGGCTTGCGATGGCCAGGAGGCTATTGATATTTACAACTCAAGAAACGGTAGCTTCGATGTGGTGCTTCTTGACATTATGATGCCACATGTTGATGGTCTTGAGGTTTGTAAGATACTTAGAAATCAGAGCAGCACAGTGGGTATCATTATGCTTACGGCAAAAACTCAGGAGATGGACAAGGTTTCGGGTCTCCTCATGGGCGCAGATGATTACATAACAAAGCCCTTCTCACCATCTGAGCTTATGGCAAGAGTGGACAGTGTTTATCGCCGTGTTGCCATGAACACTCAGCCCGTGGCACAGCCTGTGAAGGCAGATAAAATCACAATTGAGCCTTTCGAGCTCAATTTGAGAAACAGAACTCTTTATAAGAATAATGTTCTCATTGAACTCACTCAGGTTGAATTCCAGATTATTGAATTCTTCTTCAATAACCCCGGTAAGGCATTAAGTCGAACAGATATTCTTAAGGAGGTATGGGGCGAGTCCTATTTCGGTGAGGATAAGGTTGTTGATGTTAACATCAGAAGACTTCGCATGAAGGTTGAGGATGAGCCTTCAATACCAAAGCATCTTGTAACTGTCTGGGGTATGGGATACAAGTGGCTTTGATTTATCCATAATTTTTTTGAAAGGTGAGGTGATAAGCAGTGGAGAAAAAGACAACTGAACGCAAAAAAATAACCCAGGTAACAATTGAAGAAGCGAAAAAGCTTGTTAAACAGCGTCAGTCTGAAAATGAAGATGGTAAATTTCATGTTTTTCGCAAGGATAAGGACCAACAGCGCAAGCTTTTCAGGGGCATTACAAAACGTTGGGCAACCAACACATTGCTTATCACAGCAATTATTCTTCTTGTGCTTGTTGTTGCATCTGTGATTTTTGTAGCACAGTATTATAGAAACTATGTTGTTTCATACCTTTCTGACCACGCCAATGAAACCGTTATAACCTTTTTCACCCCATACATTGATGGCAGTGAAGAGGTTTTTGAACAGAAAGCTAAGGAATTCACAGACAGCTTTTCTGATAAATCCCGTGTTGAGGTTCAGGTTGTTGACAGAAACGGTGCTGTTATTGTTTCCTCATCCGGATTTAAGAACAGCGAGAAACTCAGTGATATGGAGGATGTTCAGCTGGCACGAGAATCCTCAACGGGTACAAGCAAATGGTTTGGGTTTAATAAAAATGGTGAACACATTGTCAGTGTTGCTATGTCCCTTCCACAGCGCGCAGATGGTAGCTTTTCAGGTGCTGTGAGGTTTATTTCCTCAATGAAGGCAATAGACGGGCAGATTCTTACATTTTTGCTTATAATAATTATTGTGTATTTTGTTGCACTTTTCTTCGTTGCTCTTTCGGGTGTTTTCTTTGTTCAGACTATTGTTTCGCCTGTTCAGAAGATCAACGAAACTGCCAAGCTTATTGCCGAGGGAAATTACGATGTCCGTATTGAAACCGATGGCAAGGGCGATGATGAAATCACTGAGCTTGCAAATTCAATCAACTCAATGATTAACGAAGTTGCAATGACAGACAAAATGAAAAATGACTTTATCTCCACTGTGTCACACGAGCTTCGTACACCGCTTACAGCAATCAAGGGCTGGGGCGAAATGCTCAAGGAGCTTGATGGTGAGGACAGAGAGATTTCGCGAAGAGGTACAGAGGTTATCATCAATGAGTCAGAGCGTCTTGCACACCTTGTTGAAGAGCTTCTTGACTTTTCACGCATGCAGAATGGTAATATGACCCTTCGTCTTGAAAAAATAGACGTTCTTGCAGAGCTTGATGAAGCTGTGTTTGTTTTTAAAGAACGGTCCAAGCGTGATAATATTGATATTAAATACAATGCACCTGAAATCCCTGCTCCAATGATGGGTGACCCTAACAGAATCAAGCAGGTTTTCGTGAATCTTCTTGATAATGCATTTAAGTACAACAAGCAGGGTGGCCTTGTGGATGTTGATGCAATAGTGGACGATGGTGTTTTAACAATAAACATTTCAGACACAGGCTGTGGAATCTCAGAAGAGGATTTGCCGAACATCAAAAAGAAATTCTATAAAGCAAATCTTCAGGTGAGGGGCTCAGGTATCGGTCTTGCTGTTGTTGATGAAATTGTAAAGCTTCACAACGGTGTGTTTGAGATAAACAGTGTGGTTGGTGTGGGAACAACCGTTTCAGTTGTTTTTCCCATAGAGCGTGTACAGGTTGAACAGCCTGCATCTCTTATTGAAGAAATGATGGTGAAGGAAAATAATGAGTAAAAATAAAGATGTTGAGAAAATTTCTGTTGGTGGTCAGGCGCTTATTGAAGGCATTATGATGCAGGGCCCGAAGGGTGCTGCAATGTCAGTGCGTTTGCCTGATGGCGGAATTGATACAGAAAAGCTTGAGGTAAAGCACCTCAGAGATAAATTTAAGCCTGCAGGCTGGCCCATAATCCGTGGTGTGGTCAATATGATTGAAAGTCTGCTTTTTGGCTACAAGTGTATGGAGAAATCTGCACTCAAGGCCGGTATAGATGATGACACCGATCCTGAAAATATGTCCAAGCTTGATAAGTGGCTTTCTGATCACTTCGGACCCAAAATGATGGCTGTTATCACAGGTGTTGCAATGGTGCTTGGTGTCTTGCTTGCCTTCTTGCTTTTCACATATCTCCCCACAATTATTGTGGACGTGGTTGATAAATATCTTTTCAAAAATGTCCTCGCTAATTTCCACCCTTTGTTTGAGGGGCTTATGAGAATGGTTATTTTTGTAATTTATATCTGGCTTGTCGCCAAAATGCCTGATATAAAAAGAGTGTTTATGTATCACGGCGCAGAGCACAAATCAATTTTCTGTTACGAAGCAGGGCTTCCTCTTACTGTTGAAAATGTCAGAAAGCAAAAGCGCTTTCATCCGAGATGTGGCACAAGCTTTATCTTTGTGATTCTCATAATCAGCATTCTTATATCATCAATTCTTGTTGTGGCCTTCCCCGGAATTGATTCAAACAGATTGGTGTGGATGGCTGTCAAGCTCCTTATTCTCCCCTTGACAGTAGGCATCGGATATGAGTTTATCAAATATGCAGGCAAGCACGATAATATCCTTGTGCGTGTGCTTTCAGCTCCCGGCTTGTGGATGCAGAGAATCACAACACAGGAGCCTACGGATGATATTATCGAGGTTGGCATTGAGTCTATCAAGGCAGTGCTTTTTGATGAGTGCTGTGAGGATGAAAACAGTGTTAATCCGGAGGAAGAAAATTGAGAAACCTCTATTCAGTTTACAGAGAAGCAATAAGGTCCCTCGGCGAAGCAGGGTGTGACAGCCCTGAGTTTGATGCGCAGCAGTTGGTTTCGTATTGCTTTGGTTATAATAAAACCCAGCTTCTTATGAATTCCGGCTCTCCGGTGGATGAGGCAAAATATATCCATTTTGCCGATTGCATCAAAAGACGGTGTGCCCATGAGCCACTTCAGTACATTCTTGGAATGTGGGATTTTTACAAATATTCCTTTAAGGTTGGCAGAGGTGTGCTTATTCCTCGTCCTGAGACGGAGCTTCTTGTTGACTTTGCTGTTGAAAAAATCAATAAGAATGGCTATAAGGTAGTTTTCGATTTGTGTTGCGGTAGTGGCTGTATCGGACTTTCTGTTGCCAAGATGTGCCCTGACGTAAGGGTCTATTGCATTGACTTGTCGGATGATGCTCTTTATTACACAAGGCAGAATAAAGAGCTTCTTATGTGTGATAATGTAACTGTCTTTAAAAGTGATGTTCTTGAGAGCACCGGTTTCCTCGGTCTGCCAAGACCTGATATGATTCTTTCCAATCCACCATATATACGCTCGGCAGAAATCCCCGGGCTGCAGGAAGAGGTGTCCCATGAGCCTGTTATGGCTCTTGATGGTGGGGCAGATGGACTTGTTTTTTACAGAAATCTTGCTGAGATGTGGTATCCCTACATAAACAGAGGTGGCTACATAGCTCTCGAGTGTGGCGAAGACCAGGCAGCGGATGTTCTTGCCCTTTTTCTCAATAAGGCAGATAAAGGCAGATTCCTTAAGGATATGCAGGGAATTGACCGTGTTGTAGTTGTCAAAAGATAAAACGAGGTGTAATACTTGATTAGTGATTTAATTAGCGTTATAAGGGGCGATATGACGCCTTTGGCATTTTTTATTCAGCTTGGTGCAATTGTTTTTGTTGTTTTTTGTGCAACTCCCATTCATGAATATGCCCACGCACTTATAGCAACAAAGCTCGGTGATGAAACACCACGGGCAATGGGTAGATTAACAATACGTCCTTTGGCACACATTGATCCGATAGGCGCTCTTATGATCTTCCTGTTCGGCTTCGGCTATGCAAAGCCTGTTCAGGTAAGAATGGCTCGCTTTAAGAATCCGAAACGCGATATGGCACTTGTGGCACTTGCAGGACCCGTAAGCAACCTTTTGCAGGCCTTCGTTTGCTCATTTGTTTGCTCGGCTTGTTATTTTGGGGCAATGAAGTTAGAAAATATGGCTTTGCTGTATATAAGCGATTTTTTCCTCTTTGCAGCGATAATTAACATAAATCTTGCTGTTTTTAATTTCCTTCCCATCCCACCGCTTGATGGCTCAAGGCTTGTGACAGCACTTCTTCCTGCAAGGATTTATTATAAAATAATGCAGTACGAAAGATATATTCAGATTGCTTTGTTTGTGCTGCTGTTTACAGGTGTTTTAAGCAAACCACTTTCAATCGTTTCAGGTTTTCTGGTCGAAGCATTTGTAAAAATAACTTCTTTGCCATTCGGTTTATAATAATTTTTTAAGGTGAAATATGGAACCAATATCTTATAAGCTTGAGGTGTTTGAGGGTCCGATGGACTTGCTCCTCCACCTCATAACAAAACACAAAATTGATATATACGATATTCCTATTCTTGAGCTTGTGGAGCAATATGTTTCCTATGTTCGTGAGATGCAGGAGGAGAATATGGATGTTGCCAGTGAGTTCCTTGAAATGGCAGCCCGTCTTGTGTATATAAAAACAGTTTCTCTTCTTCCTGTTTATGAAGAGGCTGAGCAGCTTAAAAACGAGCTTCGTGATGAGTTGCTTGAATATCGTGATTGCAAAATTCTTGCCGGTAAGCTTTCTCAGATGACGGACGGCTTCAATTATTCTGTAAGAGAATACGCTGAGGATGTTGAGCCTGATATGTCATATAAGAGATTGCACGAGCCTGATGAGCTTCTGTCGGCATACTCTCTTGCGGCGGGCAAAAAGCTGAGAAGACTTCCGCCACCGATTGAGACATTTAAGGCAATCGTAACACGGAAGATTGTTTCTGTTGGTTCAAAGATTGAATCTATTGTCACATCTCTTAAAAAGGGGCGTAAAACAAAGCTCTTTGATATTTACAGACAATCAAAATCACGCTCAGATTTAATCGCTGCCTTTCTTGCAGTGCTTGAGCTCGCCAAGAACAAAACAATCTTTGTTTCAGGTGATGGTGAGGAAACACAAATTGAGCTTTTGGAAGGAAATGAGAACTCTTGATTAACGAAAAACAAATAGCAATGGTTGAGGCTGTGCTTTTTGCAGCAGCAGAGCCACTTGAATACACAAAGCTTGCAGCTGTACTTGGAATGGATGATGAACAGATTCTCCTTGTAATGGATGCACTTAATGAAAAATATAACAGTGAGGCAAGTGGTATCTGCCTTCTTCAGCTTGATAAGAAATATCAGCTTTGCAGCAAGAAAGAGTACATAGAGGCAGTAAGAAGTGTGCTTGATTTAAAGCGCAATTCTCCGCTTTCTCAAGCGGCCTTTGAGGTTCTTGCCATAATTGCATATAATCAACCCATAACAAAGCCATATATTGAACAGATTCGTGGCGTCGATTGTTCGGGTGTTGTGAACACACTGTGTCAGCGAGGTCTTGTTGAAGAAAAGGGCAGACTTGAGGTTCCGGGAAGACCTGTGCTATACGGAACGACCTCTGATTTTCTAAGATGCTTCTCTCTGAAGAGTCTTGATGACCTTCCGGCGCTTCCTGAGGGTGATAAGGAAATTCTTATGTCTGATATAGATAATGGTCAGCTTTCTTTGTTTGATGAGGGTGAAGCAGAGGAAAAAGAGGAAACACAGGAATAATCAATAAGGTGAAGGGCAAGAGGTGATAAGGTGCCTGCTTTGTATATAATCCTCGGCATAATATTGTTGATTGTGGTGCTTATGTCATTGCATCTTACAGTGATTATTGACTATGCTGAGAAAACAGTTGTAACAATAAAATATCTATTTTTAAGCTTTCATGTTGTTGATACATCAAAGCCCCCAAAAGAAAAAAAGCCCAAGAAGGAAAAACCGAAGAAGGAGGAGCCTCAGCCTGAAGAAGAGCAGAAGGCAGATGATAAGCCTGAAACAAAGGGTAACAGCCTTCTCAAGCAGATTTATCTTGACCACGGCTATGATGGTATCGTGCGGATGCTCAATGCGGTCAGGAATTCTTTAGGTGGTTTTTTCGGAAAGCTTTATAAGACAGTAATCATTGATGAAATGTATCTCACAATGATTACAGCAGGTGGCGATGCAGCAGACACTGCAATCAAGCACGGAAAGCTTTGTGCATGGGCATATCCTATTTTAGGTAAGCTTGTTTCCACCTGCAAGGTGAAAAAATATGATTTTGATTTTAGCCCTGACTTTCTTGCAGCAAAGTCAACAGCTTCAGCCTATGTAAGGCTTCATATAACACCGATTCATGTCACAAATGCTGCTGTTGTTCTTGCCTTGCAGCTGGTATTTAAGGTGTTATTTAAAATATTGTTCTCTAAAAAGAAAAGCGATAAAAGTAAGGTTATTATTTCTGCAGTTGAGGAAAATGCTGAGACTGCAGATGAAAATAAAAATAATATAACAAATATAAATAAGGATGGTGCTTCAAAATGAGCGAAAAAACAGCAAGTGGTATTCTCAGAACCACAATCGAAAAGGTAAGAGATTTGGTTGATGTCAGCACAATTATCGGCGAGCCAATCAATCTTCCTGATGGCTTGACAATCATCCCTGTTTCAAAGGTTACATACGGCTTTGCATCAGGTGGATCAGATTTCCCATCAAAGAACAATGTTGAGCTTTTTGGTGGTGCAGGTGGTGCAGGTATCACAATCAATCCCGTTGCATTTCTCGTTATCAAAGATGGTGAGGTTACAATCAAGCATATTGTATCAGGTGACAATGCAGTTGAAAGAGCAGTCAGCCTTGTTCCTGAAATGTTTGATAAGGTAACAAATCTCGCAAAGAAGAAAGATAAAGCAGAAGAAACAGCTGCTGAATAATTACAGATAGAACACCTGCATATATTAGTGTGAAAGCAGGTGGTGAATTTGTTTAAAAGATTTTGTGTGCTCCTCGTTGCCGTGGCGTTACTGCATAGCACACTCGTGGTTGAGTCATGTGCTGCAGATATGCAGCTGTCAGCACATTCTGCTGTTGTAATGATAGCAGCCACAGGTGAGGTGGTGTTCGAAAAGGATGCACATACCAGAAGAGGTATGGCAAGCACCACTAAGATAATGACCTCGATTGTTGCTCTTGAAAATGTAACACTAAAGGATTGTGTCACTGTCAAAGCTGAACATGTTGCTGTTGAAGGCACATCCATGGGTCTGAGGGCAGGGGATAAGGTAACTGTTGATGATCTTCTCAAGGGGATGCTTCTTGCAAGTGGCAATGATGCTGCAAATGTGACAGCCACTTTTGTCTCGGGGAGTATTGAGAGCTTCTCCTTGCTTATGAACAGCAAGGCGAAGGAGCTGGGGATGAATAACACATCCTTCAGGAACCCTTCCGGTCTTACTGAGGATGGTCACTATTCAACAGCCTACGATATGGCATTGCTGGGGAGCTATGCCATAAAAAATAAAGTGTTTAGGGAAATTTGCTCCACCTTGAAAACTACGGTTTCAATAGGTGAACCAATACGCGAAACCACACTTTATAATCACAATAAGCTTTTAAGCAAATATGATGGGGCAATAGGTATCAAAACCGGCTTCACCAAGGCAGCAGGCAGATGTCTTGTCACTGCCGTTGAAAGAGATGGCGTGATGCTTGTTGCTGTAACACTCAATGCGTACGATGATTGGAATGACCACATAAAACTCTATGACTATGCTTTCAGCAAAGTGCAAACAGTCACTGAAGAAATATCCTTAACTGATATTAGTGTACCTGTCTGCAATTCTTCTGAAGGTGTAGTGAGGGTTTCCTCATTGAGACCCGTGATTGTTCCGTATGTTAACAAAAAACCTCAATATACCGTTAAAATCTTTGTTCCCCACTTTGTTTATGCACCGGTTAGAAAGGGTGACCTTTTGGGTTGGGTGGAGATATACGCGCAGAATGGGAGTTTCATAAGCAAGGAGTATATCGTTTCAGCAGAAAAGATAAATCCTTTGCAGATTTCGGGTTGTGGTTAAAATATTAAAAATATAGAAAAGGGACCGTCGCTGAGACGGGCGTGAATTATGGCTAAAGAAAGATTACAGAAATTTTTATCAGAGTGCTCTGTTGCTTCAAGAAGAAAATCAGAAGAGCTTATCAGAGAAGGCAAGGTTAAGGTTAATGGCAAAATTGCACAGATAGGTGACAAGGTTGACCCTAAAAAGGATACTGTTACTGTCAGTGGCAAAAAGGTTACAGCTGTCAAACAGAAATATTATGTAATGCTCAATAAGCCCAGAGGCTATGTTACCACCATGAGTGACGAGCTGGGCAGAAAGTGTGTTGCAGAGCTTGTTCAGGATGTTGGTGCTCAGGTTTATCCCGTGGGCAGATTGGATAAGGATTCAGAGGGAATGCTCCTTCTCACCAATGATGGTGAATTTGCTAATGCGGTTATGCATCCGAGAAAGCACATTCCAAAAACCTACAGGGTTACGGTTCGTTCAAGCATAAACGATGAGCAGATTGCAAAGCTCGAGGGCGGAATTGATATTGAAAACGATGGCAGAGATACACTTCCTGCATCTGTGCATGTAATTGAGAAGAGCGCAGAGAGAAGTGTTTTCGAAATTACCATTTATGAGGGCAGAAACCGTCAGATAAGAAAGATGTGCGAGCAGGTAAGCCTTGAGGTTATCAGACTCAAGAGAAATTCCATAGGCTCCGTTAAGCTCGGTATGCTTAAGGTGGGCAAGTGGCGTGAGCTCACAGAAGACGAGGTACATCGTCTTCAGGTACAGTAATATAGTAAAATAATATATAAGGAAAATTATTATGGTAAAAAGTATGACAGGCTTCGGCAGAGCACAGGCTTCTGTTGAGGGCTATAACATAACGGTTGAAATCCGTAGTGTAAACCACAGATATTTTGAGCTTTATACAAAGCTTCCAAGAACATATTCCTTCCTTGAAGAGAAAATCAAATCTCTTCTTTCCACACAGATTGCCCGTGGTAAGGTGGAGTGCTCACTTCAGCTGGAAGCAACAGCAGACGAAAGCGTTGTTGTTGCTGTGAATGAGCCTCTTGCAGCCGGCTATGTTCAGGCAATTAAGGAGATATCCGAAAAATTCAATTTGTCGGAGGATGTTTCAGCTTTGTCAATTGCCAGATTTTCAGATGTTTTGTCAATCTCCAAGGCACCTGTTGATGAGGACGAGCTCTGGGCAAAGGTTTCTCCTGTTATAAGCGCAGCTCTTGAGGATTTTGTTTCAATGCGTCAGGTTGAGGGTGAAAAGCTTTCAAAGGATGTTCTTTCACGAGCAGATATCATTATCAACAACGTTTCGTATATAGAAGAGCGTTCACCTGAGACTGTAAAGCAGTATTCAGAAAAGCTTCTTGAAAGAATGAAGACAGTGCTCGGTGACACACAGATTGATGAGGCACGAATTCTCACAGAGGCAGCCGTTTATGCAGATAAGGTTGCTGTTGCAGAGGAAACAGTAAGACTCAGAAGCCACATTGATCAGCTTCATCAGCTTCTTGCTTCCGATGAGGCTGTGGGCAGAAAGCTTGATTTCCTTGTGCAGGAAATCAACCGTGAAGCCAACACAATAGGCTCGAAGGCTCAGGATGTTGATATTGCTCGCAGAGTGATTGACATCAAGGCAGAGGTTGAGAAAATCAGAGAGCAAATTCAGAATATAGAGTGATAATATGAAGCTAGTTAATATCGGTTTTGGTAACCTTATAAATGCCGACAGAGTGGTTGCTGTAATCAGCCCTGATTCTGCACCTGCAAAGCGAATGATTCAGGAATGTCGTGAAAGAGCACAGCTCATTGATGCAACCCATGGCAGAAAAACAAAAACTGTTATTATCACAGATAGTGATAATGTTGTGCTGTCCTTTTTGACAGCTGAGCAGCTTTTACAGCGTTTCAATGCAGAAAAAGGAGGTCAGGAATTTGGGTTTGGGGAATAAAGGCCTTTTGATTGTGCTTTCCGGTCCGGCAGGGGCAGGTAAGGATGCAGTTTTAGGTGAATTGAGAAAGAGAGAGCTTGGCATAAAACAGTCCATTTCAATGACAACACGCGCAATGCGTGTGGGTGAGGTGGATGGTGTGGATTATTTCTTCACCGATGCTCAAACCTTTGAAAAATACATAGAGGAAGATTATTTCCTTGAATATGTTAAATACAACAACAATTATTATGGTACACCTAAAAGGAAAATTCAGGAAATGCTCGAAGAGGGCGTTGATGTTTTTCTTAAAATCGAGGTTGAGGGCGCAGGCAATGTAAGAAAAACATTTCCTGAAGCAATTTCAATCTTTATTGTACCTCCTTCAATCGATGTTCTTAAGGAGCGTCTCAGGGGCAGAGGAACGGAGGACGAGGAATCCTTCAATAACCGTATTGCCATCGCCAGAGATGAGCTTTCAAGAGCTAAAGAATACAACTATGTTGTTATTAATGATGAGCTTTCTGCTTGTGCAGATGATGTTTGTGCAATAATAAGTGCAGAGCATTCACGCTACGAGAAAATGGAAGCCTTCTTAAATAATATGTAATTTATAAATAAGCAAAGAAAGGATAAACTATTATGCTTAATCAGGATTTATCAAAAGTACTCAAAGGACACATCAGCCGTTATTCTCTTGTAACTGCAACAGCTAAAAGAGCTCGTGCAATTGCAGATAAGAATCTTGAGGATAACATCATCTCAATAGAAAAGCCTGTAAGTGTTGCACTTAACGAGTTTTTGAACGAAGACTACAAGATTATTGAACCGGACGAAATCGCAAATATCTGATTATGGGTGACACCACATTTTTTGCATTAGTTGCTGTTGAAGGGCTTGTTTACCATTTCGATGCACCCTATTCCTATAAAATTCCCTTTGAGCTTGAAGAAAAGGCAAAGGCAGGGTGCAGGGTGATGGTGCCCTTCGGCAATGCCAATAAGAAAAAACAAGGACTTATACTGTCTGTAAAGCCTCTGCTTGAGGCCGATAACGCCATGAAGCTCAAGAATATATCATCGGTTCTTGATGATAAGCCGCTTTTTGATGAGGAAAGGCTTCAGCTCGTTACCTGGCTCAAGGAGAATACCTTCTGCACTCTTTTCGAGGCAGCAAAGGCAATGCTTCCTGCCGGTATAGGTCTGAACTACATTGTTTCTTATGTTGCAAAGTCTGTGGAAGACCAAGAGTTGGATAAACTCAGCTTCGATGAGAAGAGGGTGTTCCAATACCTTAAAGATAAAGCAAAGCACATAAAAAAAGAAAAGATTCTTGAAGATTTGGGCTTTCCGTCAGACTCGGATGTGTTGTCTGCTATGGAGAAAAAGGGGTATATACTCACAAATGTTGATGCAAAGCGCAAAACCGGTGATCTGACTGTTAAAAATATCCGTCTTGCAATTCCGGAGGACGAAGCGCTTGCAATTGCACCAAAGCTGACACCCAAGCAGAGAAGTGTTGTGAATCTTCTTGTGGATATAGGTGGAGCATCTGTTAAAGAGGTGTGTTATTTCTGTGGAATAACACCTGCTGTTGTCACGGGCCTTGAAAAGAAAAATCTTGTTCAGCTTTTCGATAGTGAGATTTACAGAAGACCTCGTTACGAAACAAATGGTATAAAAGCATCATCTCCAAAGCTTACCGAGTCTCAGTCAGAGGCTTATAACAAGCTTCTTGGTGAATATAAGGCTCATTCTCCTGCAGCATATCTTTTATATGGTGTTACGGGTAGCGGTAAAACTCAAGTTTTTCTTAAGCTTATTGAGGATGTTGTTAATGATGGCAGAGATGTTATAGTAATGGTGCCCGAAATTGCACTCACTCCACAGACTCTAAGTATTTTCTATTCTCATTTTGGCGATAAAATAGCTGTTTTTCACAGTGCCCTTTCAGCAGGTGAGCGAATAGATGAGTGGAAAAGAGTCAAAAACGGAGAAGCAAAGATAGCCATAGGCACACGCTCTGCTGTTTTTGCACCGTTTTCTAATCTGGGTCTCATTGTAATGGATGAAGAGCAGGAGCATACCTATAAATCCGAAATGTCACCAAGATATCATGCAAGAGAGGTTGCAAAGTTCAGATGTGTGCACAATAATGCGTTGCTTGTGCTTGCATCTGCAACACCATCTGTCGAAACTTACACAAATGCAATGAACGGCAAATATGGTATGGTGAAGCTTGAGAGCAGATACGGAAATGCAGTTTTGCCAACAGTGGAAATTGTTGATATAACAGACACCAAAGGACCCGTAAGCAATGAGCTTTATGCAGCACTGGAGGAGTGCCTTGAAAATAAGCAACAGGCAATTCTTTTAATGAACAGGAGAGGCTTTAATACCTTTGCAACCTGCAAGGCGTGTAAGAGTGTTATAACCTGTCCGGCATGCAGTATATCATTGACATATCATAATGCAAATAATCGTCTTATGTGTCATTATTGTGGTCACTCCCAGCCTTATACAGACACTTGTGACAAGTGTGGTGAAAGAGCAGTATCTTATGCAGGTTATGGTACACAGCGCATTGAGGATGAGCTTTCGCGTATCTTTCCCAATGCCCGTGTTCTGCGAATGGATGCAGACACCACTATGGCGAGATATGCCTATCAGGATAAACTCACAGCCTTCGCAAAAGGAGAATATGATATTCTTTTAGGAACACAGATGGTAGCAAAGGGACTTGATTTTCCCAATGTTACTCTCGTGGGCATCATTTCGATTGACCATCAGCTCTATAATGATGATTTCAGAAGCAGTGAAAAAGCCTTCGACCTTCTTACTCAGGTTATAGGCAGATCGGGCAGAGGTGACAGTAAGGGGACAGCGTTTATTCAGACAGTGCTTCCTGAAAATGATATTATTGAGCTTTCCTGCGCCCAGGATTATGAAAGCTTTTATGAAATGGAAGCGGCTATACGCAAAACTATGGTTTATCCACCTTTTTGCGATATATGCTCGGTAACCTTCTCAAGTGAGCTGAGCGCAGCTTCATATAAATCGGCTGTAAATTTTTTCGACCTGCTTAAATCAAAAATATCAACAGATTATGGTGATGTTAAGGTCAGGGTTATCGGACCGATTCAGCCGAGAATCAGCAAAATAAGTAATAAATACAGAAATATAATCACAATAAAATGCAAAAATAATAAGCGTTTCCGTCAGCTTATGGCAGAGCTTATTAAAGAATATATGAAAAATCCTCGTACTAACAGTGCGAGCATAACAGTGGATATTAACCCACTCTAAGGAGAAATTATGGCATTAAGAAACATCAGAACAGAGGAAGATTCTGTTTTAAGAAAAACATCACGTCCGGTAACAGATTTCAATGAGCGTCTCTGGGACTTGCTTGATGATATGAAGGAGACGATGTATAAGTCAGGCGGCGTAGGTCTTGCAGCGCCCCAGGTAGGAATTCTCAGGCGCGTTGTTGTAATGGATGTCAGTGAAGACAGAAACGAATATATCGAGCTTATAAATCCCGAAATCACGGAAGTTGAAGGCTCACAGACAGGTGCAGAGGGATGTCTCTCACTTCCGGGGCTTTGTGGCGTTGTCACAAGACCAAATGTTGTTAAGGTCAAGGCACAGAATCGTGAAGGCAAATGGTGTCTTTACAAGGGCGAAGGTCTTAAGGCGCGTTGCTTCTGTCATGAGATAGATCACCTTGATGGCATTCTTTATAAAGATAAATTAGATGAAGGCGAAACACTCTTCAGAGTGGATGCAGAGGAATAATATGAAAATTGTTTATATGGGAACACCGGATTTTGCGGTGGCACCACTTAAGGCTTTAATAGAAAATGGATATGATGTGGTTGGTGCTTTCACCCAACCCGATAAGCCCGTGGGAAGAAAAGCAGTTCTGACACCACCACCGGTAAAGGTGACTGCACTTGAAAATAACATCCCTGTTTTTCAGCCTGATACCCTGAAAAACGGTGAGGGCGTAAAGCTTCTTGAGGATTTAAAGCCGGATTTGTGTGTTGTTGTGGCATACGGCAAAATTCTTCCTGAGGATTTTCTTGCATTTCCTAAATATGGCTGTATAAACATTCATGGCTCAATTCTCCCCGAGTACAGAGGTGCTGCACCTATACAGCGAAGTGTTCTCGATGGCTGCGAGTTTGCAGGCGTAACTGCAATGCAGATGGATAAGGGCCTTGACACCGGCGATATGCTTCTTGTTGAAAAGACAAGGATTCTTTCTGACGAAACCTCTGGTGATTTATATGAAAGACTTACTGTTATTGGTGCAGAGGTTCTCATAAAAACTCTTCATCTTGTGGAAAATGGTGAGCTTCAGCCCGTTAAGCAGGATGATTCACAAAGCACCTATGCTGCAATGCTTGATAAATCAATGTCACCGGTTGATTGGACAAAATCTGCACAGGAAATTCACAATCAGATAAGGGGACTGGATCCTTGGCCCGTGGCACAAACAGTGCTCAACGGAAAGAATCTTAAGCTTTTCCGATCAAGTCTTGTCTCTGATATAGGTGATGGTAAGCCGGGTGAAGCACTTCCACTGAAAAATGGTCTTGCAGTGTTCTGTGGCGACGGTAATGCTGTTTTAATCAACGAAGTTCAGTATGAAGGTAAAAAACGTATGAAATCTGCTGATTTCCTTCGGGGCTGTCCGATTGAAAAAGGTACCATTCTTGGTTAACGGCGTTATTTTGGCATAAAATAATTATAAAAATTCAAATGAGGTGTTATAATGCCGTATTTCTATTTTGATTATTATTATCTTATTCTCGTTGTACCTGTTCTTATTGCATCAATGATAATTCAGGCAAAGCTCAAATCAACCTATTCAAGGTTTTCAGCGATAGGTAATATGAGAGGGATAACGGGCGCTCAGGCTGCTCACATTGTGCTCAACTATTATGGTGTAACAGGTGTTCAGATTGTTCCGGGATCGGGCACTCTCACAGACCACTATGATCCAAGACGAAAGGTTATTGTTCTTTCTGAGGGTGTCTATAATGGCTCATCGATTGCTGCTGTTGGTGTTGCTTGTCACGAGGCGGGTCACGCAGCACAGCACGCAGAAGGCTATCTTCCTATTAAAATCCGTAATACAATTCTTCCTGTTTGTAACATCGGTTCAACACTTTCTATGCCACTTCTTCTTGTTGGGTTGTTTATTGGATATACACCATTGGTGTGGATCGGTATAGGACTTTTTGGTTTTACAGCGCTTTTTCAGTTTGCAACACTTCCTGTAGAATTTAATGCGAGCAACAGAGCTATCAATGTTATTGAGGCTAACGGAATATTAAGCTACGAAGAAGCAACAGGTGCTAAAAAAGTTCTCAAAGCAGCCGCACTGACATATGTTGCAGCACTTGCTGTTTCAGTTGCAAACCTTTTGAGACTTATATTCAGATTTGGTGGTAGAAGAAGACGATGACAAAATCAGCAAGGCAGATAGCCTTTGAAATACTTCTCAAAATTGAAAAGGATAAGGCTTATTCTAACCTTGCAGTGGATAATGCTGTTAAGGCTTCAGAGCTTAGCAGCACAGATACAGCTTTTGTTTCTCACCTTGTGTATGGTGTTGTTGAAAGAAAAATAACACTTGATTATGCCTTGTCAAAGCATCTTAATCAGCCTGTTGGTAAGCTCAAAGCAGAAGTGCTTGTGATTCTCAGAATGGGTGCCTATCAGCTGCTCTTCTCTGAGAAAATACCAGCATCTGCTGCTGTTAACGAAAGTGTAAAGCTTGCTAAAAACAATAAATCTGCCTATGCTTCGGGTATGGTGAATGCTGTTTTAAGAAAGATTACCGAAAAAGACCTGGAAACATCAGGTCTTTCAGAGTATGAAAAAATCTCTGTTGATTTTTCAATACCCGTGGAGCTTGTGAAATTTTTTATTTATCACTATGGTGCAGAAAACACTCGCGGCTTTCTCAGTAGTGCTCTTGAGACAAAGAGGGTTTACGCAAAAGTAAACACCACAAGAGCGACCACGGAAGATTTGATTGAAAAGCTTGGGAGCGAGGGTGTAACAGCTGAAAAAACAATTCTTCCCGATGCTCTTCTTCTGCACCTTAAGGGTGCTTTGTATGAGCTTGAGGCATACAAAAATGGTCTTTTTCACATTGAAGACATTTCGTCTCAATATTGTGTTAAGGCACTTGATGTGTTTGAAGGTGCAACAGTAATAGATGTCTGTTCTGCTCCGGGAGGTAAAAGCTTCAGTATAGCAGAGGAAATGAACAATAAGGGCACTGTTTATTCCTGCGATTTGTATGAGCAGAGAGTATCACTTATAAAATCGGGTGCCCAAAGGTTAGGGCTTTCTTGTATAAATGCCATAGTGAATGACGCTTCTGTTTTTAATGAACGCCTTCCGATGGCAGATCGGGTTTTGTGTGATGTTCCTTGCTCGGGTCTGGGAATTATTGGCAAAAAACCTGAAATCAAATATAAAAAGCTTGATGATATCAAGGAGCTTATTCCTGTTCAGAAGCAAATTCTTGACATATCGTCAAGGTATGTTAAAAGTGGTGGCAGGCTTGTTTATTCAACCTGCTCTGTTAACCCTAATGAAAACAGAAGGGTTTGTGATGAGTTTCTTAAAGCTCACACAGATTTTAAAAGCGTCAGGGTATTGCCTGATATCAAAAGAACAATTGATGAGGGCGATTATCTGACATTGATGATGCATACTAATAACTGTGATGGTTTTTTTATTGCAGTTTTTGAGAAAGAGTAAGGTATATGAGTAGTAAGAAAGATATAGCGTCCTTGAATCTTTGTGAGCTTGAGGAAGAGTTAAGGTCTATGAATCTGCCGAAGTTCCGTGCAAAGCAGATTTATGACTGGATACATAAAAAGCTTGTAACAGATTTCTGTGAAATGACAAACATTTCCAAGGAGCTTATAGGTAGGCTTAATGAGTCATATGAGATACCGTCTTGTTCAATTGAAAGAAAGCTTGTTTCAAAGCTTGACGGTACAGTTAAATATCTTTTTCGCTTGCCGGATGGTGAATATCTTGAGTGTGTTGTTATGGACTATAAATATGGTCACACAATCTGTGTATCCACCCAGGTTGGCTGCAAGATGGGCTGTGCCTTCTGTGCCTCGGGTATAGGGGGCTTTAAAAGACACCTTGCACCCTCGGAGATTCTCAGTCAGATATATACAGCTCAAAAGGACCTGGGTTTTCGTATATCCCGAATCGTTCTCATGGGGATGGGGGAGCCTCTTGATAATTACGATAATGTAATGAAATTTCTTGAGCTTGTCAGCGACGAGAACGGTCTGAATATCGGAATGAGACATATTTCTCTTTCCACAAGTGGAATTGTTCCGAGAATTTATGATTTGCTGGAAAATGAGCCACAGCTTACCTTATCTGTGTCTCTTCATGCACCAAATAATGAAATCAGGTCAAGGATAATGCCGGTTAATAAAAGCTGGGATGTTGGTGAGCTTCTTGAAGCCTGCAGAGTTTATGCTGATAAAACCTCAAGACGCATATCCTTTGAATATGCAATGATGAAGGGTGTCAATGACACACCTGAATGTGCTAGAGAGCTTGCAACCCGTTTAAAAGGCATTCTGTGTCATGTGAATCTTATTCCTGCCAATGAGGTCAAGGAAAAGTCACACCAGCGCAGCGATGATGACAGTATAAATAAATTCAAGTCAATTCTTGAAAAGAGTGGCTTGACAGTAACAATCAGAAGAACTCTTGGTTCTGATATAAACGCCTCCTGTGGTCAGCTCAGGCGTGATAAAATAAACGAGGACAGCACCGAAGGAAAGGAGTGAGGCACCATTAAATTTTCAGCGTTGACCGATATAGGTCTTTTCAGAGATACAAATCAGGATTTGTTCGAATTCGGTGAATTTGATGACCAAAACTGTTGGGCAGTTGTTTGTGACGGCATGGGTGGCGCATCCGGTGGTGAGACAGCAAGTCGCATTTGCGTGGAAAAGGTTTCTGTGGCAATAAAGCGCGGCTATCATAAAAACTTCACTGTGAAGGCTGCAAGGAATCTTCTTGAATCTGCCATCACGTCAGCTAATATGGCTGTTTATGATTTGGCTGTGCAAGAAAGTAGCCTCCGCGGTATGGGTACAACAGTTGTTGCTGTTATTGTACTTGGTGGAATTGCTGTTATTGCTCATGTTGGTGACAGCAGAGCGTATCACCTCACTTCGGATTCTGTGAAGCTTGTAACCAAAGATCATTCTCTTATGCAGGCAATGATTGATAACGGCAAAATTACCGAAGAGGAAGCGAAAACACATCCTGATAGAAATGTTATAACACGAGCTATTGGTGTTGTTAATTTTGTGGATGTTGATTTTGATGTTATTGACCTTAATGAAGGGGAAAAACTTCTTGTTTGCACAGATGGTTTAAGTGGCAGTATTGAATCAGACGAAATGCTTGAAATTGTTAATGCGAATAGTGATTTCTCAGCAGAAAAACTTGTAGAAAGGGCTTTGGTAAACGGGAGCAGAGACAATGTGACCGTTGTTGTTATGAGCACCGAAGATCAAGGAGCGTAAGTATGGAAAATTATGTTGGTAAAAGAATAGACGGACGATATGAAATACAAGATGTTGTTGGTGTTGGCGGAATGGCTGTTGTTTATAAGGCATACGATAACATTGATGACAGAATTGTTGCTGTTAAAATTCTTAAGGATGAATATCTTGCAAATGAAGAATTCCGTCGCAGATTCAAAAACGAATCTAAGGCAATCGCAGTTCTTAATCACAAGAATATTGTTAAGGTGTATGATGTGAGCTTTGGTGACAGACTTCAGTATATTGTAATGGAGTACATTGAAGGCATATCTCTTAAAGAATATATTACACAGCAGGGTGTTGTGGATTGGAACGAGGCTCTTTTCTTCAGCATTCAGATTCTTCGTGCTTTACAGCATGCTCACGATAAGGGTATTGTTCACCGTGATGTAAAGCCACAGAACATAATGCTTCTTGAAAACGGAACAATTAAGGTTACAGACTTCGGTATTGCACGCTTCAGCCATGGTGAAACACGCACCATGACAGAAAAAGCAATCGGTTCTGTGCATTATATCAGTCCGGAGCAGGCAAAGGGTGAGCTGACAGATGAAAAGGCTGATATTTATTCTGTTGGTATTGTTTTGTATGAAATGCTTACAGGTAAGCTGCCCTTTGAAGCAGAAAGTGCAGTTTCTGTTGCCCTTATGCAGGTTAACAACGAAGCAGAGCTTCCAAGAACAATAAATGAAAGAATTCCTCTCGGCTTTGAGCAGATCACTATGAAGGCAATGCAGAAAAGCACAAGAGAGCGCTACCAGTCAGCAGCAGAAATGCTTCTTGATCTTGAACAGCTCAAGCGAAATCCTAACATCAAATTTGATTATGAAAAATATTTTGTGGATGAACAGCCCACAAGATACATAGGCAGAATTCAGGGGAGTGCAAATAACAAGCCACAGACAAAATCCAACACAGGCACATATGAAAAGGTTGCCAAGGTTCCTTCTGCAAAGGAAGGACATGTGCCTGTCGCAGAAGAGGGACGGTCTGTTTCAACAGCAGTGATGGAGGAGCGTTCCGAATCCGATACAAAGAAGAAGGCAATAATAGCAGGTGTCGCTGTGGCTGTTGTGCTGTTTCTTATTATTCTCGTTGTTTCTCTTTTGAAAAATGGCGGATTATCTAAAAAGGTGGAGCTTCATAACTTCTACGGAATGAACTATGAAGAGGAAATTCTCACAAATGAAGAGTTTAATGACTTGTATAATTTTGAAATTTCCTATGAGTCATTTACCGATGGTAAAGAGGGTTGCGTATTCAGGCAAGACCCTGCCGCAGGCACAAAGGTACCAAAGGGCACAACCATTCGCCTTTATATCGCAAAATCGGGTGAAGGCACAATTATTCCTGATTTTGAGGGAAAGGATTATCTCTCAGTGCGCGATTCTCTTGAGGGAATGGGCTTTACTGTTAAGCTGATTCCACAGCCATCAAGCACAGTAGCAGTTGGCACAGTTATAAGGACAGATCCGGCTGCAGGCTCAGGTGTTTTCCCCGGATCCTATGTGAACGTTTATTATGCAGCATCCGAAAGTGCAGAGCTTTTCAAAATGCCAAGACTCACCAATATGAGTATTGAGGAAGCAAAGAAGATTGCATCAGAAAACGGACTTACAGTAAGCAGTATTGAAACTGTTGACACATCAGAAGAAAAGGATACTGTTGTTGAACAGTCTCCAAAGGAGGGTTCGCCGGTTCAGAAGGGCGATAGCGTTGTTCTTACTGTCAGCTCAGGTAAAACAGCTCTTAATAAATCAATCAATCTTCCCTCAAATGCAGGCGTGTTGTCGGTTAAGGTTACTGTAAATGGTATAGATGTCGTCTCGGAAAATGTTGATACCAAATCTAATAACTCATATAGCTTCACTGTTGCCGGTGAGAAGCTTTCAGATGTGAAGGTTTATCTCAATAATGCATTGTATTACGAGGCATCGGTTAATTTTGACAGAGAACCGGCTAAGGTGGTTAACGAAAAATATCACCAGATAAGCTTCTATGTTGATGTTGAGGGTATGGATATCAATGAAGCAAAGAGTGTTCTCAATAAAGCAGGCTATAAAAATATTATGATTCAGGAGCAGGTGAGCCCGGCACCCGTGGGTACTGTTCTCAAGCAGTCTCCCTCACAAAGCTCAGCACCTAATCTTGACAACACAGCAACAATTGTCCTCACTGTTGCTGTAAATGATAACGGCTCTTCAAACAGCACCACTGAGGGTGCAACAGGCGAAGTGGTGCAGTAAATGGCAGAGAAAATATTAAATGGAATTATAATAAAAGGCATTGGTGGCTTCTATTATGTTGAAGCTGAGGGGGAGATCTATGAATGCAAGGCAAGAGGCTCCTTCCGGAAAAAAAGAATAACCCCTCTTGCAGGTGATAATGTTACAATCACCGTCAGAGAGAATAAGGAGAACACAATAGATGAAATTCTTCCCCGGAAGAATTTCCTTGTAAGACCACCTGTTGCCAATATTGATACGCTCATAATAATTTCATCTGTTAAAGAGCCTGTGCCAAGTCTTCTTGTTATTGATAAGCTTACAGCTATTGCTGTGGATAAAGGGATTAAGCCTTGCGTTGTTTTCTCAAAAAGCGATTTGGGAGAAACAGACGACTATGAGGAGATTTATAAGAAAGCAGGTATTCCTGTTGCGTCTGTTTGTAACAAAACAGGTGATGGCGTGGAGGCTGTAAAGCAGATGATAGGTGAGGGCATAACCGTTTTTACGGGAAATACCGGTGTTGGTAAATCTTCACTTCTCAATTCGATTGATGATCGCTTTTCACTTGCAACAGGAGAAATAAGTGATAAGCTGGGCAGAGGCAGACACACAACCCGCGAGGTAACACTTTATCATGTAGGGGATGGCTTTGTTGCAGACACTCCGGGATTCTCATCTCTGGATATTCAGGAAACCAACGATATCATTCTCAAAGAGAATCTTCCGTTCTGTTTTCCTGAATTCGAGGATTATCTGGGCAGGTGCAAATTCACAAGCTGCTCTCACACGGTTGAGAAGGGATGCCTTGTTCTGGATGCCGTCGATAAGGGATTGATTCACAAGAAGCGTCACGAAAGCTATGTTGCTATGTATAATGATGTGAAAGATCTCAAGGAATGGGAAATGTAACACTTTCAAAGCCACTTCATATTATAAAGTAAAGGAGTGGTGATTTATGAAAGTTGTAGTTTACGAAAGTCCAAAATTCCTCAGAGGTATTCTGAAAATGCTCTTCGGCATAAAGGAATAAAAATACATATGAGAAAGCAAACAGAAACTCTGTTTGCTTTTTTCTTTTGTCAAAAACTTGATTTGTGATATAGATAAGTTTATAATAAACCTATCTATATAAAGGAAGATGAATTATATATGAAAATCATTGATTTAATCAATAAAGACACGCTTTCGCTTTCTTTTGAGGTTTTTCCACCAAAAACAGAAACTAATTTTCAAAGTGTTAAAGCTGCCACAGAGGAGATTGCAAAGCTCAGACCCGCATTTATGAGCGTAACCTATGGTGCAGGTGGTGGCACAAGTAAATATACTCTTGATATTGCAAAGAATATCAAGGAGCTTCATGGTGTGCCAACCTTAGCACACCTCACCTGTGTCTCATCTTCAAGGGGTACTGTGAAAGAAAAAATCGAAGAGATTGCAGCTGCAGGCATAACAAATGTTATGGCGCTCAGAGGTGATATTCCTGCTTCGATGGAAAACAACGATAGAAGCCATTGGGATTATCAATATGCCGTTGAGCTTGTCCGTGAGCTTAAAGCGTCAGGATATGATTTCTGCATTGGTGGAGCCTGCTATCCCGAGGTGCATCCCGAAAGCAATACGCAGAAGGATGATATCCTTCACCTTAAAGAAAAGGTGGATGCAGGCTGTGATTTTCTTACAACACAGATGTTTTTTGATAACAATCTTCTTTATAATTTCCTTTATAAAATACGCGAGGCAGGGATAACCGTACCTGTTATTCCGGGTGTTATGCCCATAACAAATGCAAAGCAGGTTGAGAGGGCAGTGAAGCTGTCAGGCTCGTTTATGCCTCAGCGATTTAAAAGCCTTGTGGATAAATTCGGCAATAAAACCGATGCTATGAAGCAGGCGGGCATTGCCTACGCAACAGATCAGATAATTGATTTGTTTGCAAATGGTATTACAAATGTTCATGTTTATTCAATGAATAATCCCGATGTTGCAGCAAAAATTCAAAGTAATTTGTCAGATATATTAGGTGGTAATTTATGACCTTCAAAGAGTTTTTAAAAGATAATATTGTGATTCTTGACGGTGGTATGGGAACCTTGCTTCAATCAAAGGGTCTCAAGCCGGGTGAGTATCCTGAAGGCTGGAATCTCAGCAATTCCCGCGAGATTATTGATATACATAAAGCGTATTTTGATGCAGGAAGTAATGTTGTCTGCACAAACACCTTTGGTGCAAATATTCTTAAGTTTTCCGAGGGTGAGCTTGAAAAGATAATTGAAGCAGCTGTTGAGAATGCAAAGACTGCAAGAAAGGAATCAAATTCACCACAGGAAAAATTCATAGCTCTTGATATGGGTCCCACTGGAAAGCTTCTTAAGCCTATGGGTGAACTCGATTTTGAAGACGCTGTTAAGTCTTTCGCTCAGACAGTGAGAATTGGTGTTAAATGTGGTGTTGATCTTGTCATTGTGGAAACAATGAACGATAGCTATGAAACCAAAGCAGCGCTGCTTGCAGTTAAAGAAAATTCGGATTTGCCCGTCATTGTCACAAATGTTTATGGTGAGGACGCAAAGCTTATGACAGGTGCAACACCCGAAGCAATGGTGGCACTTCTTGAGGGTATGGGTGTAGATGCCCTGGGTGCAAACTGCTCTTTGGGTCCAAAGCAGCTTCATTCAGTTGCGAGATTACTTGTTGAAAATGCATCTGTACCCGTCGTGATGAAGCCTAATGCAGGGCTTCCTGAAACAGAAAATGGTGAAACATATTTCAATGTGGATACAGCGGAATTCGCTGCAGAGGTCGCCCTTATGCTTTGTGACGGTGTGCGTGTTGTGGGTGGATGCTGCGGCACAACACCGGAGTATATCAAGGCGTTGAGTGCAAAGGTAAAGGATATCACTCCTGTGGCTGTTGAAAAGAAAAATCATACTGTTGTGTCTTCATATTCTCACACTGTGAAATTTGGTGGAAAGCCCGTTCTTATTGGTGAGAGAATTAACCCGACAGGTAAAAAACGCTTTAAACAGGCACTTGTTGAAGGTGATATTGATTATATACTTAATGAGGGTATCAATCAGCGTGATAAGGGTGTTCATGTTCTTGATGTGAATGTGGGTCTTCCTGATATCGATGAAGCACAGATGCTTCAGAATGCTGTTTTTCGTCTGCAGAATGTTGTTGATTTGCCCTTGCAGATAGACACCTCCGATGCTTTAGCAATGGAAAAGGCTCTGCGTCTTTATAACGGCAAAGCCATGATTAACTCTGTAAACGGTAAAGCCGAAAGCATGGCTGCAGTATTTCCTCTTGTTAAAAAATATGGTGGCGTGGTTGTTGCTCTTACCCTTGATGAAAACGGAATACCTGCCGATTACGAGGGTAGAGTCAGAATTGCTGAAAGGATACTTTCTGTTGCTGCAGAATATGGAATTGACAAAAAGGATATTGTTTTCGATACCCTTGCAATGACTGTAAGCGCTGACAATAACGCTGCAGTTGCTACTCTTAAGGCACTTAATGAAATCAGGCACAGATTGGGCTGTCACACCTCTCTTGGTGTCTCAAATGTTTCATTCGGTCTTCCGCAGAGAGATGCTGTTAATAGTGTTTTCTTTGCTCTTGCTCTTGAAAATGGTCTTTCAGCAGCAATAATGAATCCGTATTCTGAAGATATGATGAAAACATATTATTCCTTCAATGCCCTTAGGGGAATGGATGAGAATTGTGCAGAATATGTTTCGGCTGCACAGAGCTTTTCTGCTGTGGCTTCCCGGACTCTTACAGAAGCACCAAAGCAGGAAAGGCTATATTCCTCAGAGCTTCAGTATGCAATCGGAAATGGTCTTAAGGAGAAAGCGTCACAGCTTACAAAGGAGCTTCTTGAAGCAACAGATGCTCTCGGAATTGTTAACAGCGAAATTATCCCTGCACTCAATATAGTGGGTGAGGGCTTTGAAAAGAAGATTGTTTATCTTCCACAGCTTCTTATGAGTGCTGAGGCTGCTAAATCGGCTTTTGAGGTTATAAAAGAAAATACACCCTCCGGTGAAAAGGGTGATAGCAAAGGGACCTTTGTGATTGCAACAGTTTATGGTGATATCCACGATATCGGCAAAAACATTGTTAAGCTTCTTATGGAGAACTATGGCTATAATGTAATTGATTTAGGTAAAAATGTTCCACCCGAAGAGATTGTTAAGGCTGTTCTTGAAAATGATGTGAGGCTGGTCGGTTTGAGTGCTCTTATGACCACCACTGTTCCTGCAATGGAGGAAACAATAAAGCTTCTCAAGGAGAAAGCTCCTTTGTGCAAAACTGTTGTTGGTGGTGCTGTGCTCACAGAAGCGTATGCACAGAAAATCGGTGCAGATAAATATGCAAAGGATGCAATGGAGACTGTGCGCTATGCAGGTGAGGTTTTAGGATAATAAAATACGGAGTAGTAAATGCTTACTACTCCGTATTTATTTTTATCTCAGATTAAATGCAACACGTTCACCTGTGTGGGCGTTAACAATTGCCTTGTGAACACCGATATAGGTGTTTGAAATATATTTGTCAAGGTGAAGATTTCCGAAAAACCAACGCTTGAATTCACTGCACTTTGCAAGCTCATCAAAGTATGCGTTGAGTGTTGTCACTCTCACAGCTTCGCTTTCACCTAATTTAAGAAAACCCTTGATTGTGGATGAAGGCTCGTGGGTAATAATAACATCAATTTTGCAATCGTGTTTTTCGAGATTGTTTGCTCCTTCAAGAAGCTCTTCCTTTGAAGGAATCTCGTATTTGAGCCATGGGTTTTCGTCGATTCTTGCATCAAGGTCAGGGCTTTCGCCGCCACCCATTGTAAAAATTTTTAGTCCGTCAATTTCAAATATCTGACCTCTCATAAGGTGATATATGTTGTCGGAAATCTGGTGTACCTTGCCACCGTTCCACATCGTGAGAGGGTAGGCGTTGAGCAGGTCAAAATTCTCGTGAGTGCCGTCAATGAAGCAGATGTTATACTTTCTCTTTGAAAGTGATTTGAGGATTTTTTCCTCTGCTCTTGATTTATCCCAAATGAAGCCGAAGTCACCACAAACAATGAGTGTATCACCCTCATTGAGGAATTTGAGGTCATTTTTGTTGAGTCTGTTTGGATCTCCGTGAGTGTCACCGGTAACAAAAACCATATTTTTGTTCTCCTTTTTTGTAAAATACTATTTTAATTTGTTGCAAAAAATGATATAATGTCCTTAATTGAATTTGATAATGAATTCTCTATACATTTTATAACATTTATCGGTGAATGTCTATGAAAAAATTACTTATTTTTATAATTTCTTTTTTGATAATTCTGTCTTCTGTTTCGGTTATTGCTCTTGCAGAGGAGGAAACACCAAAGGTGAAAACAGCAAACGGGTATTATGATATTGATGCCCCGGAATATGAGTCTGAAATTTGCCTTCTCGTTAATTCGGACACAGATACTGTTATTTACAGCAAAAATGCGGATATGATAACAGCACCTGCTTCTCTTGCCAAGATCGTGACAGCGCTTGTGGTGCTTTCAAAGGGTGATTCACTTGATACGCAAATAACCTGCTCGAAAGCGGCAATTGACAGTCTTCTTGGCACAGGAAGCTCGTTTGCAGGTCTTCTTGCAGATGAAATTGTTTCTCTCGAAATGCTTCTTTATTGCCTTTTTCTTCCCAGTGCTAACGATGCGGCTATTGTGCTTGCAGAGCACTACGGAAATGGTGATGTTCAGGCGTTCGTGGACGAAATGA